>DKQD01000115.1 GCA_002474345.1 Bacteriovoracaceae bacterium UBA7317 | reverse complement strand
AGTGATGCGCCGCCTCCGGTCGAGATGTGAGAAATTTCGGACTCAAGTTGGGCTTTTTTAACTGCTGCAACTGAGTCTCCGCCTCCAACCATTGTGAAGCCATTGTTGTTTGAAAGCGCAAGGGCGACTTCAACTGTACCTTTGGAAAAAGACTCGTTTTCAAATAGACCCATAGGGCCATTCCAGAAAATTGTCTTTGCCTTTTTAAGTTCACTTTTGAAAAGTGAAATTGTTTCTTCCCCGATATCTAAGCCCATCTTATCATCATCAATTTCAGCAGATGATGTAGACATAGGTTCACCATCCGGGCCATGAGAGACAACGTGGTCAAGAGGGAGGACAAGTTTTGATTTTTGCTGGCTTGAAAGAATCATATCGGCCAATTTTTTATCTTCTTCAGAGCATAAAGATTTTCCTATCGAAAAGCCCTTTGCTTGAAGGAAAGGATAGGCCATCGCACCTCCAATAAGGAGTTTATCGACCATTGGAAGAAGTTTTTGAATAATTTGGATTTTGTCAGAGACTTTAGCTCCTCCAAGAACCGCAACAAAAGGGTCTTTAGGTTTCTCTGTCACTTTTTCTAGAGCTTGAATTTCTTGTTTTAGAAGAAATCCTCCTACGGCGTTTTCTTTAAAGTAATAATTTATGGCATGAGTCGATGCGTGCTCTCTGTGCGCTGCGCCAAAGGCGTCATTGAGGTAGATATCGGCATAGCTTGCAAGTTTTTTAGCAAACTCAAAGTCGTTTTCTTCCTCTTCAGCGTGAAACCTAAGGTTTTCTAAAAGTATGATTTTTGTAGAATTTAAGTCAAGAAGAGGCTTTATATTAAGGTCTAGGCAAGACTCAGTAAGTATGACATCCGTTTTAAGGGCTTCAGCCAAGTACTTCCCAACGGGCTCCAAGCTAAACTCTTTTTTATATGATCCTTTGGGTCTTCCAAGGTGGCTCATGAGAATGAGCTGTTTGGCGCCCTTATCTAAAAGGTACTTAATTGTGGTCAGAGTAGCATCAATCCTGGTTGGGTCTGAAATTACTTTTCCCTCTAGGTCCTTGGTTTCTTTTTGAAAAGGAACATTAAAATCAAAGCGGCAAAGAACTTTTTTCCCTTGGCAATCAATTTCATCTATAAATTTTAATGGCATTTAAAGTTTCTCCCCAACATATACAGCCAGGTCTACAACTCTATGGGAGAATCCAGCTTCATTATCGTACCAGGCAACAACTTTTAAAGTGTTGTCTATAAGACTAGTCATAGTAGCGTCATATTGTGCAGATTCTCTTAGTCCAACGTAGTCAATACTTACAAGTGGTTCATTGGTATACCCAATTATACCCTTAAGAGAACCTTCTGAAGCTTCCTTCATTGCATTGTTAACTTCCTCAACAGACGTGTGTTTTTCAATTTGAACCGTAAGGTCAACAAGTGAAACATTGGGGGTAGGGACTCTAACAGCGTAACCATCGAGTTTTCCTTTGAGCTCTGGGATTACAATTCCAACAGCTTTTGCAGCTCCTGTTGTCGTTGGAATCATAGATTGTGCAGCAGAACGGGCTCTTCTTAAGTCATTATGAGCTCCATCTAAGAGCTTTTGATCTGACGTATAGGCATGAATTGTAGTCATAAACCCTGACTGAATATGAAACTTATCGTGAAGGACTTTTGCAATAGGAGCTAAGCAGTTTGTTGTGCAGCTAGCATTTGAAATAATATTATGTTCTTTAGCGTTATAGTCTTTTTCGTTAATTCCCATGACGATTGTTTTATCAACGTCTTTGCCCGGTGCGCAAAGAATGACTTTTTTGACGCTACCTCTAATATGGCGGCTTAGTGACTCCTTGTTTTTAAAGACTCCTGTTGAGTCAATAACAACGTCTACTTCTCTATCGGCCCATGGAATATCTGAAGGATCTGAGTGATTAAAAAATGAGATGCGGTTATCCTCTACAATGAGCTCTTCTCCATTAAACTCAGTTTGGAGTGGGAACCTGCCATGAGTTGAATCGTATTTAAAAAGGTGGATGTATCTTTCTAATTTTCCAGGGTTATTAATAGCAACAACCTTAAGAAAAGGATTTTTTTCCTGGAGGATAGCTCGAAGGACAGTTCTTCCAATTCTACCCATTCCATTGATTCCGACCTTGATTATTTTGGTCATAGATTTCCCCCCGATAGAAGTCGATTCTCTTATTTTCGCTTTTGAGGCGGACTATGCCATATCCTTTCCAGCTTGGGTAGGTCTTTTAAGATTGACTAAAAAAAAACGACTGCGACGCGATGCGCATGCAGTTTTTTTATACGGGGTAGATAAAGGAAAGAATTTCGTATAAGACAGACAAAAATTAAAAAAAAGGATCTTGGAATGGTCGATATGGTTAAAAAGGTTTTTGTAAAGAATCTTAATCCTAAGGATAAAGTGGAAGATATTTTTCTTCTTAAATATATGGCGGTTATGCAATCCAGGGATGGAAGAAGTTACTTGAACCTTATTCTAGCTGACTCTTCAGGTGACATAGAGGCAAGAAAGTGGACAGAAGCAGAAAAAGTTTTCAGCTCTCTTTCTAAAGGAGACACCGTAAAAGTTAAAGGTAAAGTGAACCTTTACCAAAACCGTTATCAGGTTATTATCCAAAATATTGAAAAAGTTGAAGACGCTGATAATTCTCTAAATGAGGCTTTAGTGGCCCGTTCAGAAAATAACCCTGATAAAATGTTTGATGAGTTAGTGGATATTGTCAGGAATAAGTTGGATGATGTTTATATAAAAGACTTATTGGAAATGATTTTATTTGATCCTGAGGTAACGAAGAAGTTAAAAGTGTGGCAGGCGGGAAAGACAATCCATCATGCCTATCAATCGGGTCTTTTGGAGCATATTCTTTCCTGTGCTCAATTGTCCATTACGCTTTCGCCCCATTATGGAGTGAATAAGAACTATGTTGTTTTAGGTGCTATTCTCCACGATATTTGCAAAATCTATGAATTGAGCCAAGGACCTCTTGTAGAGTATTCTGACGAGGGTAAATTGGTGGGTCATTTAGTAAAATCCGTTGAAATTATTGACCACTTCAGTTCGAAAATTCAAGGATTTCCTCAGTCTCTGAAGCTTCATATAAAACATATCCTGCTATCTCATCATGGAGAGTACGAATACGGATCTCCTAAGTTACCCCAAACTTCTGAAGCTTACCTTGTTCACTTGATTGACTTAATGGATTCAAAAATGGGTGCGATGAGTTCAATTAAAAAATCAGATTTAAATCCAGGAAAGTGGAGCGGATATGTCAAGCATCTTGATAGAGTGGTTTATAAGGAAGAGTTGCCTTTTTTCAAGGAGTACCTCCCTCAATCAGAGTCGAGTTTAATAAAGGAAGAGTCCAGGGAAAAGCCCAAGGAAAAAAAAACGGGCCCAAAAAGTTTGACTCCGACTCCAAAATTAGGAAGACTTTTAAAAGACTTCAAAATTGAGTAAAAATTGACCTCTTGAGGGTAATTTGTGCGTGACCATCTGCGTGGTAAAATTGCTGTATGGAATCAGTTCAACAAAACTCAACTTCTTCTAAGGCTCAAGAAAATATGAAGGCTTTTTCTAAGAAGCCTTTTAAACGTTCTAAAACAATTCCTCCCCCACCAAAGGGAGAGGCCAAAGAAACAAAACCCATAGAAAAGCCTTCATCGAAAGTGGAAATTTCTCAAACTGCTAAAGTCATTAATAAGAGAAAAAAGCAAATTCAGGGAATGGAACCCATCAAGAAGATCCAACAAAGTCTTCCATTAAAAAATAGGCCAGGAATTTTCTTTATAAGTGGCTTTGATATTAAGGGTCTAAGCTCTGGTGATGGAGGAGTTAGTGGAATGGCTGAAAACGTTCCTAACGGAAGGCATTTCTCTTGGAAGAATGAGGATCAAGTATTAGAAGAAATAACTCGAACATCAGTTCAACAACCTATTATTCTTGTTGGGCATAGTTTAGGAGGGGATGCTGCCGTTAGTTTGGCAAACCGTTTAAATAGCATGGAGCATGGTTTTAGAAATGTTGATTTATTAGTAACTCTCGATTCAGTTGGTTTTGATAATGACCTTATTCCTCCTAATGTAAAAAGAAACTTGAATTTCATTGGGGATGAGGATGTTTTCTTTAATGATGGTCCTAACATCGCTAGGGATGAAGATAGAACTAAAGTTTTTAATGAAATTAGATCTGAAATGCATACTGGAATTGATGATTCAAAAGAAGTTCAAAAAAAAATATTTTCGGCAATAAGTGGAACTCTTACTGAAAACCGCAGCTTCAATGAATTAGTCAGAAAATTCTTAGGCTCATAATACATTCTATTATAAAAAGCTCTATAGTAAGAGAAGGTTGTTCTCAATTAATTTTCTTAATCAATTTGAAAGAACTTTAGTGAATTTTGATAAACTTTTGGAAGAAGAATTTCAGGCTTCTCTTTTTTAAAGTCTGAAATGTATTGGGCAATAAAGGGTAAATAAAAAGGTGTATTTTCTTTTCCTCTATGAGGAGTTGGGGTTAGGAAAGGGGAGTCAGTTTCAATTAAAATACGGTCTGTGGGGCAAATTTCTAAAGCTTCTCTTACGTCATGAGCATTTTTGAAAGTAACAATTCCATTAAATCCTAGAAAAAGTCCTTCAGAAAGTGCAAACTTAGCAAGAGCCAATTTTGATGTAAAACTGTGGATAACTCCCTTTTTTTTAAGAGAGCTTGAAAAATTTTTAAGAATTGCAATGGTATCGTCTTCAGCATCTCTTGAATGAATGACCACAGGCAAGTCTAATTCGGAAGCTAATTGAAGCTGCTCTTCAAAAGCAGTTCTTTGATCTGTTTGACTTGAGTGATTATAGTAATAATCTAAACCTATTTCACCTATTGCAACGATTTTATCAGTATTTGACAGGTCTTTTTTTACTTCTTGGCAAATGCTTTGATTCCAATCCTTCGCTTCGTGAGGATGGACACCTTGAGTACCGTAAATCATGTCATCCGTTTGGCAAAGTTTATGAACATCCTTGAAGTTTGATGGAGAAACGGAGATTGTTACAATCTTTTTAATTCCGACATCTTTAGAGAGATGGATAACTTTGTTAAGCTCGTTTTCTTTTAAGTAGTCTAAGTGACAATGAGTCTCAAACAAGGGATATTTAGAAGAAGGAGTTTTATTTTCTCCTTCTTCCATAATTTCAAGTTTACCCAATGTTTCAAAATAATCTCTTTTTTTTCCCATATTATAATCTATGACTTACCTTTTTTTTTTAAAAGGCTATCGAGAATAATTGAGAGTTGATTAGGCATGAGAACTCCCTCAATTTTTCTCCCGTTAATAAGAAGGGTTGGCGTAGACTTTATATTGTACTCATCAGCTTGTTTAATCATTTCGACAACTTTCTCTTTAATTTCTTTCTTTTGGTAACAGCTAGTTACTTTAAATTTTTTGGCAAAGTTTTTAATCCATTGTCCATCTATTTTATCCTGGTGTTCAAAAATTTCATCATGGCCCTCAGTAAATTTATCATTACTAAGACAACTTGATGCAAAAGCCGCACTACAGGCGTAGTTGTGAAAAGGTCTTTTTATAGACGGGTTGCAATTCATATCAAGTGGGTAAAACATATATTGAATATTAAGGCTTTTTTTGTATCTAGGAATGATCTTTTCTATAGAGAGGGCAAGTTGCTTACAAGCAGGGCACTGGAAGTCTGAAAAGATTGTAATTCTAAGTGGAGCATCTTTAAAGCTCTTAGTTGTTGAGACAAGTCTATGAGGACTTTCTGTTTTAGGGTCTCCGACTATTTTTAATGAATCAAATTGTTTAATGAGGGAAGCTTTAAGCTTTTCATGGTAATCTTGCTTTTTCCAAGAGTTTGATCCAACTGCGGTTGCTCCGAAAGCAACTGCAACGCCATAAATTGATAGTGTTTTAAGACTTAAGCTAGAAATCGAAGAGTTTTTCCAAAAAAGATATAGAGCAAGCAGAGAGAAGACGTAATAAAGGGTGCAGAACGGGCATAAGGATTTAAGGATAAAGAGGGAGTATAAGAATAGAAGAACACATCCAGCTCCATTTAAAATAAGAATAAGGTAATTGGTTTCTTCCACACTTTTGTCGTTAAAGAGGTAACCACCTAAGAGAAATAAACCAATAAAAACTCCAAAGACAGCAATAGGAACACCTGCAATATTAGATAGTGGAGAGTAGGTAGCAGCTCCACAGTTTAAAAAACTGTTGATTTCGCATAGCGTACTACTGCCAAGCCCTTGAGGAAAATGGGTTTGGAAGTAATGATTTGTTAAGTAGATTGAAAGCCCAATCATAATCAATGAAGACATGACAAGCAAAGCATGTGTCGTAGATGTGCCGTTCTTGTATAGGGACTTATTTTCGTTTTCCATAGTCATCCTCATTTTGTGGTTTTAGGTTTTACTGACAAAAACTTCTTTTTTTACCATCTGATTTAACTTCGGAATAACCAATTCCTTTCATTGGTCATTATACCGATTTGGACCCATTAGGTCGAGCTTCCGCTTTAAAAACGTTGTTAGAGAACCCTTTTTTCTAGTGTATTCCAATTTCTTTGAGTGGTTTTATCTCTTCTGAAACTATTTAATGACTCTGTGCACATGGTGCATTTTTTAGATACCTCAACTTTGATGCTCGGAAATAAAGATTTTAATTGGTTTGTGGCTTCAGACTTAAGACAAAAATGTGGGTGGTGCCTATCTTTTGGGAAATAGGGAGGTGATTTTGGAAAGTTTTTTAGAAAGTCCTTTGAAACTTGATAGCAACATTTACCAATATGGGGCCCTAAAAAAGCTTGTGATGGAGCCAGTTGATTTAGGCAAGGATTTTTTAAAATACCTAAATATAAGCCCCTCCAGCCTGCATGAATCAAGGCCATCCCTTTGTTGCTCATGAGCGCTACAGGAAGGCAATCCGCTGTTAATATGCTCAAGGGTTTAATGTTTTTAGGATTATTTTTAAAGAAGGTATAAATCCCGTCAGCTGGTAT
>DKQD01000187.1:867-35035 GCA_002474345.1 Bacteriovoracaceae bacterium UBA7317 | reverse complement strand
TACCTTTTTACAAAATAGAAAGGCATACTCAAATCGGAGATTTGCTTGTTAACCCAACCTAAAGGCACTCCGTCTTTATCATTCTGAGGATCCGCTAAATTAGTCACCTTCTTAGAAGACATATCGAGGTTCCCTCTAATTTTTGCTTCTCCATTAACATCCAATGTAGCTGCAGGAGACGTTGTTCCCACTCCTACATTGCCGTCTGCTGGGCGGACAAAAAGCTGATTCTTAGTTCCTAGACCCATAGACTGCCTTGTTGATTCAGCATCTTTTAACTGAAGTTTTCCACCCTCAACTCCAACAAATTGATCAGCAGCTGGATTCATATCGGAAATATCATCAAGTCTTTTTGAATAGGCCTGAACATCACTTCCTATTTTGACACCCAAATTAATCCTTGCCTGTTCGACGGTTGAAGCTCCTGTTCCACCTTCGAGAATACTTAAGTTATTTTTACTTGAAAGAACACCACTCCCATCATTAATAACTATTTCACCCGCATTTCCCGCTTGAATTTTATCCCTACTAATTGAGGCATTGGATGCCACATCGGTATCATTTATAGACCCATCTGAAATTTTTGAGCTCGTAACAGAATCTGCTGAAAACTTAGCACTCGTTATAGCTCCGTTAACGATTTTAGAAGCCGTGACACTACCATTTTTTATTTTGGAAGAAACAATAGAGTTATCAGCTAACTTCTCAGTCGTAACCGAGCCATTTAAAATCTTAGAGCTTGTAACTGAATTGTCTGCAAGTTTTGAAGCATTAATAGCATTATCCGCAATTTTTGATACCGTTATAGCATCATCATCTATCTTTGCTGTCGTGACGGCCATATCGGCAAGCTTACCTTCAGTCACAGCATTGTCGGCAATCTTTGAAGAAGTTATAGACTGTTCTTTTATTTTTTCCGTCGTCACGGCCCCTTCAGCGATTTGAGAACTACTAACAGAGTTGTCTGCTAACTTTTCGCTAGTTATAGCACCATCAGCTATATCTTCACTTGTTATAGTTTGGTCTACAATATCTTCACTTGTAATTTTAATGGTCCAAGGTTTCCATTTTCCTTCACCACTATCCCATCTAAAAATTTGACCTTCAGTTGCTGGTATATTTGAAATATCTGCAATGTCTTGAATTTTTGAAATAGTTTTATCTATTTGGTCCCACGTATAATCATTACTTTCAGCTTCAATAATACCAATTCTGGGCTTATCGTCTTTTGATCCTTTAAAACCTGTCACTTTCCCTGAGTTAGTTACCCTTTGCCAATTAACACCGTCAAAAACAATCCAATCACCCGTATACCATTCACAAGTCTCATCATCACCCTGGTTACAATTAGCTATTTCAAGGTCATCTTTCTTAGTTACTCCAGGAGTGTCGACTATATAGTAATGACCTCTTTGTAGTGGTTCACCATTTAAAAGGGGCGGTATTGAATCAGTTTTTACATTCCATGAGGATATAAACTTCATACCTGTAAAAGCCTTGCCGCCCCACTCACATTTTCTCTCTTTGTCCTTGTTACAAATAAAAGTGAGGAAGTCCCCATCCTTTAGGCCTTCTATATTTAACTTGTCTGAGGTTATAGCATCATCGGCAATTTGTTTATTCGTAACCGCTCCGTCGGCGATTTTATCTGTTGTAACTGAACCATCTTCAAAGTCTATGATGAAGCTGTAATTTGTCTGCCCAAAACTATTTGAAATAATGATATTATAGAGTTTACCAGCAATCGCACGGACTATTGGCTGTTTAAATGGTTTTGGAGGGGGGTCTAATGGGTTAAAATATTTTGTTTTATCAAATTGAAAGACTATTTTACTTTTCTGACCCCGTTTCATTGAAGGCTCAATCTTAAAACTTCCGAAATATCCTGCTTTTTTACTAATCCTCTTCTTACATTCTTTCAGTGATTCTTTTAGCGAATCGATCCCTTTGTGACGACAAAAACAATGCAACCTAGCAGTATCAAGATCTTTTCCTTCTTTAATACCCTTCGCTAAACAAGCTTTGCCTTCATTTTGAAAACTTATTCTGCTTTCAAATTCTTTCTCTGAAATAAAACGCCTAGGCCCTGTTTTAAGCTTCTGAATTTCATCATCAATCTTAATTACTTTTGTCGTTTCAAGAAACTTTCCTTGTACCTCAATACTGGTAACGCCTCTAAAATTTTCCCCTTTTAGTTCTAAAGAAAACGAATCTTTTAAAAAGGAGGCGCCTGTTATGACGGGCCTGGCCTTATCCCTTCGCATCTCATCCTGCATAGAGTATTTTAAAAAACTACCATCATCTTTTTTGGGAATACATCCAAAAATTAAGAGAGATAAAACAAAAGGAATAAATATGGGTTTGAAATTGTAGGTCAAAAGGAAAAACTCCTGATAGCATATAACGATTACTCTACTTTTTTCGTCACCTACTATTATAAATTAAATCCCCAAAATTTTAGTAAACACCTGACAAAACACTTGCTAGGAACTGACATTGAGACAATTTTAAATAAATTTTTTAGAGAAATTGTTAAAACGGCTAGTTACTTCATTCAAAAGCATTTTAACCTATTGAAATATTAGAATCATTATCTGCTTTTTTTCTTTTAAGTTTTTTTAAACAAAAATACTTTTCAAAGAAAGCAAAATCATTCATTTTTTCTAAATGCCTTAGTTTATGGCCATTTTTAGAAAAACCTTCCTTATTGATAAAATAGTATTATTTAGTCCGTTTCAAGTGTAGAATAGGACAAGTCAGGAAATGGTCAAAAGGCGTCAAGGTGGAGGAAATGGAAGGGCTCACCTCAGCTATTGGTCGAAGAATATCTTCATAAACTGATATTGTTTTTGGAAATATTCAATAAAACCCCTCTTCCACTAAAAAAGGGATTGCCATTATGAAAGTTGAAAAAAACAAAGTTGTTACAATTCAATACACTTTGAAAGACGAAAAAGGCTCTGTTCTCGACTCCACCGAAAAAGGGAATCCTTTTCTTTACATTCAAGGCCATCAAAATATTATACCTGGATTAGAAAGTGAGTTGGAAGGAAAAGGGAAAGGAGACGTATTTAACGTTACCATTTCCCCTAAGGATGGTTATGGTGAAACGAACCCAAATCTTGTTCAAGAAATTCCTAAAGACCAATTCCCTGAACCATCCGAAATTCAAGAAGGCATGCAATTTCAAGCAGACACACCAGAAGGACCAATGATCCTTACGGTTCTTGAAATTCTTGAATCAGCAATCAAAGTAGATGGAAACCACCCCTTGGCCGGAAAAGATCTTCACTTTGAAGTAAAAGTTGTAGATGTTCGAGATGCTACCCCGGAGGAAATTGACCATGGTCATGTCCAAGGGCTAGATGGCGAAGCTCAACACCACTAAACTCTCATTGAAAATGATTAGGTTTTAAAGCCAGCTTTCTTAAAGATAGAACCTAGAGATTTCTTTTCTTTTCAAGATAGTCCCGGTAATCGCCTGGATAGAGTGCGACTCCACCCTTATCAACTTCTAAGACTTTTTGAGTTAGATGATTTAAGAAATGTCTGTCATGGCTTACAAAAAGAACTGTTCCTTCAAACCGTTCCAATACATCCATCAAGATCTCTCTTGAAGTTATATCTAAGTGGTTAGTAGGCTCGTCCAAGACGAGAAAATTATTTTGAGCAGAAAAAATCTTGGCCAAAACCAACCGGCTCTTTTCTCCACCAGAAAGATATTTAACCTTTTTTAAAACATCATCTCCCTTAAAAAGAAAAGCGGCCAAAAGATTTCGAATAAAGCCATCACTTACATCAGGAAGCTCTTTTCGAACCTCATCAAACACACTACTTTCTGCGTCCAATACTTCAAGAGAGTATTGTCCGAAATAACCTACTTTTGTACTGGGGCCAAGTTTTACGAGGCCTGAAGTTGCTTTAGTTTCTCCACAAATTACTTTGAGAAGAGTTGATTTACCTGCTCCATTCACGCCCACTACAGCTATTTTTTCTAGACGTCTAATGGTTGTTGTGAAGTTTTCAAAAACTTTATTTTTGTTGCCTTCGGAGTTTTCCCATTCCTTTCCAAGACTTTCCATAACAGCGACGTCATCACTTCCCCTTGGTGGTTTGGGAAATTCAAACTTCATTATTTCTTCTTCAGGAGGTAACTCAACCCTTTCAATTTTTTCTAATTTTTTAACACGGGATTGGACCTGGGCGGCGTGAGAGGCCCTCGCTTTAAACTTTTCAATGAACTCTTCTTCCTTAGAAAGCATCTCTCTTTGCCTTTCATACTCGGCCTTAAGCTGGGCCCTTCTCACCTCCCGCTCTTTCATATAAAACTCATAATTTCCACTATAAGTCGTTATCTTACCGTGTGATATCTCAATCGTTTTTTTACAAACATTATTCATAAAATCACGGTCGTGAGTCGTCATGAAAAGAGAGCCCTTAAAGTTTCTTAGCCACTCCTCTAACCAAAGAATCGTTTCCATATCGAGGTAGTTGGTCGGCTCATCCATAATGATGAGGTCAGGGCTGATAACAAGAGTTTTGGCAAGAGCAATCCTCATCTTCCAACCGCCACTAAAATCTTCAACTTTTTGGTGGTGGCGGTCAGGAAAGATACCTAAACCTGTAAGAATTTCCTCAGCTCTATTTTCAAGATCGTAGCCTCCAACCCTTTCAAAGTCAGTCTGAAGGTCACCCATCTTGATTAAAATATCATTCATTTTATCTTCATCAAGGTTAGGGTCACCTAAAACATCTTCATATTCCTTTAGCTTTTCTTTCATTTCAGAAATTTTAGCATCACCTTCAATGACTTCTTGGAGAGCAGTCTTTCCCTTCATTTCTCCAACATTTTGAGAAAAATAAGAAAGCCTTAATTTATCAGAGTAACTAACTTGTCCCTCATTGGGTCTTTCTTCACCAATGATTAAGCGGAAAAGAGTTGTCTTACCAACGCCATTAGGTCCAACCAGCCCTACTTTCTCTCCAGGGTTTATTTGAAAAGTTCCCTTGGAAAAGAGGAGGTCTCCTCCTTGAATTTTTGAAAGGTTTGAAACATTTAGCATAGACAACTCTTTAGTTAAAAAATTTTAAAGTTGAAGACCTTTGATATTATCTAAGGACTCACCTTCATCGTCTTTAACGAGAAGACCTGCCGATTGATAAACACAATAGTCCACAGTTGTAACGGCCGCTGGCCTATAATTCCCTGAGTTTTTAACTCCTCCAAAAGGAAGCTTTGAATTGGCCCCAACAGTTGAGCGGTTCCAATTAAAAATCCCAACGTCAATATCTCTCGCACACTGTTCGTAAACAGCTTGATCTTTTGTAAAAACTGCCCCCGCTAAGCCGTATTCGGTCCCGTTAGCAATTTCACAAGCTTCTTCAACTGTTTTATAAGGAACAAAAATAACGTTAGGACCAAAAATCTCAGACGTTAAAAAGCTGCTCTTCTTATCAAACTTTTCAGCAAAGTGAATGGAAGGAGTTACATAATAACCCTTCTTTTTAGCTTCTACTTTCTTTCCAGGCATAATTTCTTTGATGCCCTCTTCTTTAGCAACATCCATAAAGCGGAGGTACTCCTCCATTGCGTATTGATCGACTAGTGGGCCCATAAATGGTTCTTTATCGTGTTCAATGGGATGATCTATAACAAGTTTAGAAGCTAAATCTTTAAACTTGTTAATAAAATCATCAGCAATATCTTCATGAATCGGAACAAGTGAAGTTGATGTACACCTTTGACCTGTCGTTAAAAAAGATCCTTTTAAAACTTCAGCTAAGGCCAACTCTAAGTTTGTATCTTTATGGATAATAGACACATTCTTTCCACCAAGCTCTAAAGAAATCAATTTTGTTAGGTCCTTATAAGTATTTTCTAAAATACGAAGGCCAGCTTCTTTTCCACCTGTTAGGAAAATAACTTTTACGTCCGGATGCTTAACCATATCCATCGTTCCATGGCGGTCACTATGAATCATGCTGAAAACACCTTTTGGAAATCCAGCAGCTTCAAAACAATCAGCGAGAAGCTGAGCTGAATAACAAGCTTTTGAGGAAGGCTTGAAAATAACACTATTTCCTGAAAGAAGAGTGCTCACCATTTGACCATTGGCCAAGTGGCAAGGGAAGTTAAAGGGCCCGATAACAAGTGAAACACCAATAGGCTTAAAATTTATGCGCCCATTGGTTTTAGGCATAATTCCTTCTATATCTTTTGTAGAGATTCTAGGAATCGATTCATTAATAGTGATATCAACTTTACCAGCGACGGCCCCCGCTTCAACCATTCCTTCCCAATAAGGCTTTCCAATTTCTAAAGAAATCGCTTCAGCAATTTGGTCCTTACGCTTTAAAACTTCTTCTTTATACTTTTTAAGATAAGCCGAGCGCTCTTCAAAAGATAATTTCCTCCATGTGTGGAAACCCTCGCGAGCAGAATCAAGAACTTCATCCAAATGCTGATTAGAGACTCTACAATCCCATAAGTGGTTATCTAGATCTGCCGGGGATGCTTTACTAACAACCTTTCCTGACCCTGCATCTGCTTCGTGGTACCGACCATTAAAAAAATTCCCTTTCATTGTATATTTCACAATATCCCCTTTTTTTAGAAAAAATAGAAAGTGGGCATACTTACCACAGAGGCCCAAGATTGTCCTTAAATTAACGCATAATAAGTAGATAAGATGAATCGTTGTTTAAAGTTTTATTTGGGGCCTTGGAAAGGTGAAAAAAAAGCCATTCCAATGGAATGGCCTAAGTGGAAAAGTCATTTTCTTTTTAAATTAGCCTCTTAGAGACTTAAAAATCTCTCTAAGGGTGTGTCATATTTTCTGGAACAACAATTTTATCAAAGTCTTCCTCACTCAAATAGCCCAGGCTCAGGCAAGACTCCTTGAGAGTCGACCCTTCCTGATGGGCTTTTTTCGCAATTTCAGAAGCTTTATCGTATCCAATATGCTGATTTAGGGCCGTCACAAGCATAAGTGAATTATTTAAATGGGCCTTAATGTTTTCTGGGTGAGGCTCAATTCCAACGGCGCAGTTGTCATTAAAAGAGACCATCGCGTCAGAAAGAAGACGTACGGAGTGAAGAAGGTTATGGATCATAACAGGCTTATAAACGTTAAGCTCAAAGTTCCCCTGAGAACCTGCAAAGCCAATTGCTGCATCGTTTCCCATTACCTGAACACAAACCATAGTGATGGCCTCAGGCTGAGTTGGATTTACTTTCCCCGGCATAATGGATGAGCCTGGTTCATTCGCAGGTATTGTTATTTCCCCAATTCCACAACGAGGACCAGAAGCAAGCCATCTCACATCATTCGCTATTTTCATAAGGGAAGCAGCAACTCTTTTTAAGGCACCAGAGGCAAAAACCATCGCATCGTGTGCTGCGAGAGACTCAAATTTATTGGGGGCCGTTCTAAACTCATGCCCTGAAATTTTAGTGATCTCTTCAGCAACGAATTGAGCATAATCTGGATGAGAATTGAGGCCAGTTCCAACAGCTGTACCACCAAGAGCAAGTTCACGAAGACCATCGAGAGTCATTTCAACTGACTTCTTTCCATTTTTAAGTTGTTGAACCCATCCTGAAATCTCCTGTCCTAGCATAAGAGGTGTGGCATCCATAAGGTGAGTTCTTCCAATTTTACAAACCTCTTTGAAAGCGTTGGCCTTCTCTTCGAGGGTTTGGGTTAATTTATCAATGGAAGGAAAGAAAAGGTCTTCAATTTGTTCAACCGCAGCAATATGCATCGCTGTTGGAAACGTATCATTAGAGCTTTGAGATTTATTAACATCATCGTTAGGGTGAACAGGAGTTTTGCTTCCTCTTTCACCTCCAGCAATTTCAATCGCTCTATTTGAGATGACCTCATTAGAGTTCATATTGGTTTGAGTTCCTGAACCTGTTTGCCACACGACAAGAGGGAAGTGGTCATCGAGTTTTCCCTCGATAACTTCGTCAGCAGCTTGCATAATCAAATTGGCCTTATCCTCAGGGAGTTTTCCAAGTCTAAGGTTTGCCGCGCAAGCTCCTTTTTTTAAAATACCAAGGGCCCGTATCATAGAGCGGTTGAAACGGTCCTCTCCAATTTTAAAGTTCTGAATGGATCTTTGCGTTTGCGCTCCCCAATAACGGTCGCTTTGAACTTTAACTTCACCCATTGTATCTTTTTCAATTCTGTGGTCTGTCATAATCCTCACCTTTTTTTATAAAATTTGATCTATTTTAAAAATATCGGTTTAAGTTGAAAAGGAAAAGGCCTTTTTTTTCAAAGACCTTTCAAAGCTTATACTAGAAAAAAGTTATCTTGGACAGGCTTCAAGAAAGTTACGGCTTCTTGAGCATCGTGAAAAACTTATTTTTGAGCACAGATCAGCTTACGCATAACCTCTAGGTTAAAACAGATAGGCCCGACCCATCCTTCCGTCTTGCCTTCACAGCCTTTTCCACCGTAAATAATTTTAACAAAGCCTCGGCAGTGTTTTGAACGGACCTCATAAACTGTACCTTCCTTCTTATGATCCCTAAAGGCCTTAATTGGTTTTTCCCCAAGTATTCTCTTCACTTGCTTTGATGCCAAAATCCTCTTTATCTCTCGTGCTTCCTGGGCCTTAGGAGGGAGGGCGGCTTTTAATGAAAAAGTAAGAAAAAAAAGAATAAAAAGATACCTCATTTAAAGCTCCTTTAAGATATTTTTCGTTTCTAAAACATGGTCTGTAAAAGCTCCATCCACTTGGGCATTCAGAAAGACTTTTTTTAATAAATCTTTATAATTTTGAGCAAATGGAGGTATTTGATCTCTCCTTAGTGTATAAGCGTGAACAACCAAACCTTTTTCATGAGCTTTTTTAACTAGCTCAGTTTTATCAAAACCTTCCCCCATTCTGCTCTTCTTATAGATATGCCCGATCCATGGCCCAATTCCTTGGGCATAGGTTGAAATCTTTTGAAGCCCCTCTCTAGTCTGCATTTCCTTGTAATTAACACCATTTTTAAACCAACTCGATTCTCCAATGAGCTGAACAAGAGGAATATTTGGCTTCATCTTTCTTATTCTCTTTAAAGTCTCAGGCTCAAAGCACTGAACAAAAATTTTATCATTTCCATTTTCGTAACCATAGTGACTAAGAATTTTCATCACAATAGAGGTGATGTCTTTTCCCTCTAATTTGTGAAAGCTGGGCCTTTTTATTTCGGGATAAATTCCTATATTCTGCCCGGTACTTTTATTAAGCCCTTGAACAAGTTCGATATACTCCTTTAAAGTCGGAACTTTAAAGGACGACTTCTTAACAGGAAAACGCTTCGGGTAGACCTTCAAACCAGTTTTAGGGTTGATACGTTCATTTACCTGAAGTTTTTTAATCTCTTCCAATAAAAAATCGATAGCATAATAATGTCCATCGGACCTTGCCCTTTTTGGAAAAAGTTCCTTAACATTTGTTGTCGACTCCAAATAGATATCGTGAAGAACAATGGCCTCACTATCCCTTGAAAGGACAACATCAGGTTCAATAAAGTCAACTCCCCATGCGTGGGCCATAGCAACACCTTGAAGAGTGTGTTCAGGTAGAACTCCACTTGCTCCCCTGTGAGCAATAATAACTTTATTATGTGAGCAAGAAGCTAGAAGTGAAGAGATCAGCAATAAGGATACTACCTTCAAAATAATCGAACCTTTTAAAGAAAAATTAGAAATTTTCATCCCCCCCCCTTTTTCCTCACCATACCTGGTTTTTAAAAGCTTCGTCTTTAATAATTTTACTTCTTAGATGCCCTTTTTCCTCGTTGGTCGTCTTTTCCGTAATCAAGGAGGGACTCTTCTGTTGTAGAACCATCTTGATAAGATGCAAAAAGGTAAGAACAGGCTTCTTTCGCGCTTGAAAAAGATTTTTGGGTATTGGGGTCTTTTAATGTTCCTTTAGACTCGACTTCAGAGTGATGGAGTATATAAGGAATCTCTAAGGTGCAAAGTGCTTCTCTAATCCTCTTTGTACCAACATGATGCTCTCTTCCCCATAATTCCAACAATTTTTCAGGTCTTTTAGAAGGGGTCCTAAGGATTCCCATAGAAGGAAGTGGCCTCATTAAAGCATGAATAAAAAAACCCAATATTAAAAAGGGACCCATCATGGAAAGTCTATACAAAAGAGGCTTCTTCTGGCCCCCACTATAATTCTCCCAGAGATAAGTTGCTATATATTTAGACTCATAAAAGCTCTTTCCTGTATTCTCATCGACAAGATAGGGAAACATAACTTTATTTCCCAGTTTTTTAACCTCGCCCCGAAAGCGAGAATCTTGAAGGTGACCATATTTTTTAAACGTTTCTCTTGGACAAGGATAAATTAAGACTTCAATTGAAAGTAATGAAAGAGTTTCACGTACAATCCGACAAAAAGGGCATCCTTCATATTCGTAAAGAATTAATATTTTTTTGGGTATGTTATTGCCTTTGGCATAAATTGAAAGAGGCTTAGTACCGCAGAACAACCTGGAAAGACCGGCTAAAAAGCAAGTTATATTGTGAATTAAACTTGTTAAAAAAGAGACTTTGTAAAGGGCCCTAAAAACTGATTGAAAAGTTGCCATAATTATTAGTCTTAATTTTCCCATACTTGAATCCTATTCAAAAAGAATTGACTTCATTTTAACTCAGCAACTCCCAGCATTTAGTTTTCTTTAAATAGTTTTCTAAATCAGGACTCTTGTCCATTTCCTTAAAAAGGTCTTTTAAAGTTTGAAAGCTTTTAGATTGATACTTAATTGGTCCCTGCTCAAAAAAATTTCCCTTTACTTTTATTTTGAAGGCTTTTTCTCTTCTTTTGAGTGCAATTTGGTTTTCATGGGCCCAAGGAAGGAATACTCCGGCCACTTCTTTCTCTAATAAGGGAGAAAGTGTTAACTCTAAGGTTTTTAAGGATTCATAGGAACCCTCATCTTTTGGTGATAACATCCTCTCAATCCATTTCTCAACGTTTGGGGCCTGTTTTTTAATCAAGGCCTTTGGAGTTGGATCTTGATAAAGGTTATACAATTGACCCCAAAGACCAAAATCACCTAGGCAAGGCTTCTCTCCAAAAAGGTAGGACCGATTGGATAAATGTTTATCCAAAATACTCAAAAGGCCTTCAAAAGAATCCTCTATAACTTTTGTATTTTCAGGAAAAGTTCCCAGCCAATGCCTTCGGCTTTTTTGTCTATTTGCTATAAATAATGAAAACAAGGTTAGTAACAAGAGACCAAAAAAAGGTACTTTTTGAAGAAACTCGGGCATGAAATAGGAGGCAATTTTTCTTGAAGCTGACTTTTCATCCTCTTTGTAATTCCAACGGTAGTGAAAAAGAGGCTTATTCACCCACTCATCAGCATATTCTTCTATAAGTCTCGAAATAAAAGCAAGATCTTTATCTTCCGGAGTCATGCTTGGTCCTTCAATTTCATTTTCTAACGTTTCCATTAAAGGTGTCGAATCCTGAAGAGGTTTGTCATCCGGGGTAACAACTAAAGGTACTATAGGTATTCTAGCATAACGCTTATACTCTTTTTGATTTTCAAAACTTCTAACAATCCATTTATGGTTAATTCCCTTGTAACGAAAATACGACCGAACTTTAACTGAATAAGGTGATAGCTCAACTCCAAATATTTTATATAAACCAGACACAGAGTTCTCCATGAGATGAATAAATTTCCTTTACATTTTTAATTTTGACCTGACATTCTTTAAATTATAGCGGACAATTCTATTTTTGGAGTAAAGAATGGTTAAATTTTCTTTTTTAATTCTCCTTTCACTTTTTATGGTTTTTGCTGGTATCAACCACTTTAGAAATCCAGATTTTTATCTCAAAATGATGCCACCTTACCTCCCTTTTCACCTTGAGCTTGTTTATTTAAGTGGTTTGATTGAGGTTTTGTGCGGAGTTCTTCTTTTATTACCAAAAACAAAAGCTTGGGGAGCATGGCTCTGTATCATAACCTTTATCGCTGTATATCCAGCAAACATATATATGGCCCAAAATCCAAACCTCTTCCCCGATATACCAGAAAAAGGTCTTTACATAAGGCTTCCATTCCAATTTCTTTTTATTTACTGGGCCTATCTTTTTACAAAAAAGGAAAGTTCATAAGGCTACTTTAGAATAGGTAGTTTAAACTCGAAGCTTGTTCCTTCTCCAAGCTTAGAACTAATTGAAATATCACCGTCCAACTGCAATACGCTGGTTTTTATTACATCCATACCAACGCCCCTCCCACTTACATGATCGACTTCTTGCTTCGTGGAAAAACCTGGTTCAAAAATAATTTGATACAGTTCCTGCTCAGTCATTTTCAACAAAGCATCTCTTGAGTATTTTTTAATCGTTTGTGCTTTTTCTTTTATTAAAAGAGGGTCAATCCCTCTTCCGTCATCAGATATCGTACACTTAAAATAAAATTTACTTTGCTTTTCAAAAGAAACTTTAATGACACCTTTTTCTTTCTTTTTAAACAACTTTCTCTTTTCTTTTGACTCTATTCCGTGATCTACACAATTTCTAACTATATGAATCAGACTGTCAAAAAAACCTCCGTATTCAGCTTCATTGATCCTTAAGTCTGACTGCTCAACAATAAACTCTAAATCTTTATCCTGTTCTTTTGCCAACTCGTTTGCAATACCAGATAGTTTGCTAAAAGATTCATGAACAGGCTTTAAGATAAATTGGGATTCGATCTCATAGTATATTTTTTTAATCTCATTTTGGGCCTTATACATATCCTGGCCACCTTCATTACTACTTAACATTGAATTTGCAAATTTAAAAATATCTCTATTCTTAGTTTGAAAATTTTTAAAAATATTATAAACTGTTTCTATCAGAAAATTTTTCTCAGAGAAAAGACTTTTATATACCTCATCTTTTTCCAGCTGTTCTTTAATACTCTCAGACTCAATCATACGAAGCTTCCCTAAAATTTCTTCCAAGTGATGCACACTATCTGCAATATCTGTAAGGTGAAACCTTGAAAACTGTGCTTTATAAGTATGAAAGATTCTGTAGAGCTCATCTATTTTCATCTCTGATGGGTTTTTGATAATATTTTTTACTAAAGAATCAAAATGATTAAAAAGGTCTATAAAGGTCATCGGAGAATCAAAAATACTTAAAATCATAAAAGCAAACTCTTTTTCCTTTTCTACTTTTTCATCGACATGAAGCTTTTCTGTTATATCTGAAGCGATACAAACGACCTTTTGAAGTTGGTGTTCATCTTCATCCTTATAGATAGGCTTAAAATCTAAATTAACCGTTTTACCCCAAAGCTCCATTTTCTCAGGCCCCAATGAAACGATATCCTTAAAAGGGATTTTTCCTTTAAAAACATTGCTGACCCATTTTTCAGTAAAGTCGGCATTAATTCCTCCTAAACTAAATAGATCCTTAATATTTTTTCCCTCGACCTTCTTCACTCCAAAAATTTCAAGAGAAAACTTACTAGCTCCACTATCAACGACACCAGTTTCTCCAAAAGTGAAAAAGCCCTGCTCTAAATGGTTTATCATAGTATTGATATTTTTATTTCTTTCTTCTATTTTTTTCTCCAATTTTCGTGCATAGGATTGAAGCTTCATGTGAGATACGCCTAACTTTCCTTTCATTTCATTAAGGACATTTTCGAAATGCCATAGCTCATTTTTTTGCATTTTAAAGAACCTCTCTGCTATTGAAGTTTGATTCAAACTATCGAGGTTAGTCAAAAGCGCTTCTTCTCCAAACGATTGAAGAGGCTTCGTTAAAAATTTCTTTAAAGAAAGATATATTAGCCCCCCAAGAATAAGAGTTTTAATAACGGCCATCAGAAAAGCTAGTAAAAATCCAAAATAAATTCTTTTAAATATCTTAACCTCATTCACATAGAGACTAAGTGTTCCAATTTTTTCTTTTTTATTATCTAAATTAAGACTGTGAATGGGAAGGCTCACCTTGAATAAGTTAACTCCTGATTCATTTTTCAATCCTTTATAGATAATCTCCTTTTTCATTGAATCCAAAACTTCTACCCTGTCAATTAAGGGAAGCCTTAAGATTCCCAAGGTTAAGTTTTCCAATTGATCATTATCAAATTCATAGAGGGCACGACCTAAACCAGAAGAAAAGGCATTTGATATATTTCCTAGCTCATATTTAATATCATTTTTAGTGGAGTTATACACTGTATACATTTGAATCACTGTTAATATGACGGTAAAAACGATATAAACAATCATTACAGCTTTAAGCAGATTATAAGACAAAGATTCTGTAAATTTAATTTTAAAATTACTCAATTTCAGCCTTTAAAGAAGGTAAAGAGAGTTTGTATTTAAAAGAATTTCCATTGTTTCTATCGGAATTTAATAGGAAAATTTTCTGCTTTAGTTACTTTTTTATGACGTAAATAAAAGGAGTAAAAACGAGCTTTTCTTTAAATGAAAAATAATTATGAAAAAAAATTATTTAAAAATCAGAATTGCCTACGTTTCTTTAAATTAAATTACTCATACGTTTTGAATACAAATAAATATAATAGAGGAAATAAATAAAATCATAAGATCTATTATTTTTTTTATTTTACATTTATCAATTTTTAATCAACTAGTTTATAAAAAGAGGAAATGACTCTTCCATTATAGTGTAGAATTAAACCCGGAATTTGATTTGTGTAAATCATGAATCTTTATCTAAGGGTGATCATTATTATGCATAATCATAAAAAGAGCAAAAACAAATCAAGACAAAATTCTACCGCTCTTTTTTTTCAAAACCTTAATAAAAATGGACACGACAGAATTATAATTAAAGATTTGATTAATTATATGAATGAAAATGGTCTTATTAAAGACGATCCTAGACTAGATAGTTTTTTCCTAAAAATTAATCAAATGAATGGAATAAATGAAATTACATTTGAAGAGTTCGATAAACTCCTTAACGAGTCAAAAGCTTTATTTGAAAAAATGCTTAGAGAGCAATTAATTATTCCTGAGTTTAAAAAATTCACACACCAAATACAAAAAATATACTCTCAGGTCAAACTTAATAAAGATGGAGTTGTTGCAAACTATATCCCACAACTTAAAAAGGTTTCTCCTGAAAGCTTTGCACTCTCAATATGTACACTGGATGGACAAAGGTTTTCCCTTGGAGATCACGATAAACCTTTTAGCCTTCAATCTATTTCAAAAACACTAAATTACTGCCTTGCTCTTGAAGAAAATGGAGAGGCTTTTGTTCATAGACATGTTGGCAGAGAACCTAGTGGTCATGGTTTTGATGAAATCACTCTAGATAATTATAAAAGACCACATAACCCCTTTGTAAATGCGGGTGCAATTATGACTAACTCAATGGTCAGACCAGACCTTGAGCCTGCAGAACGCTTTGATTTTGTAATGAAAATGTGGAAAAAAGCATCGGGAATAGGGGAACCAACATTTAACAACTCAGTTTATCTCTCTGAGCGAAACACTGCGGACCGAAATTTTGCGCTCGCTTATTTCATGAAAGAAAATAACTCGTTCCCTGAAAATACTGAAATTTTAGAAACACTGGAGTTTTACTTTAGGTGCTGTTCTGTTGAACAAACGACTGAATCAATGGCGGCTTTTGCTGCCACATTGGCCAATGCAGGTCATTCTCCACTAACTGAGCAACAAGTATTTCAACCTAGTACTGTCAAGAATTGTTTGTCTCTTATGGCCTCTTGTGGAATGTACGATTTTTCAGGTGAGTTTTTTTTCAGTATTGGTCTCCCAGCCAAAAGTGGCGTAGGTGGAGGTCTCCTGATTGTTATTCCCAACCTCATGGGGGTTTGCTTATGGTCTCCTCCTTTGGATTCATTAGGAAACCCAGTCAGAGGAATAGAGTTTTGCAAGCACCTTGTTAACAAATTTAATTTTCACCACTTTGATAGCCTTACGCTAAGGCATGCTGGAAAAGTTGACCCCAGAGTCAAAAGTAGTACCAAAGTGAGGAGTTCAGAATGAAAATCAAAAATACGACCTTTTTGACCACCTTATTGCTTTCTGCTTTCCTTATTTTGCCACTTATTCATAGTGATGATTTAAAAGCATCACAATTTATAAAAATGTGCGAAAGCTCTAATTCCCCTAAAGAAATAAAAAAGACGATAGGTTATTTAAAAATTATGGTTCAAAAGACTTTTTCTGTTAAAAACACTACGGTTAAAAGCGAGTACCACCTTGCTTATGAATTTCCCCGCTATGAATTTAGCAAAAAAGAACTCTATGATTACAACAAAGTGGAATCTTTTTTAATAAGAGGTTTCAATGACAAATCAATATCCTGTTCTAAGGTGAAAGCTAGATTAGATAAACTAACTTCAATGGAAATGGCAACAGTTCCTCCAAATAAAATCGCTATGGACAGGCTTGATAGAAAAACATGGACCATAAAAGGGATCACAGATATTTCACCACTGGCAGAGTTTACAAAGCTTAAATACCTCCATTTAGGTCAAAATAGTATAAGAAGCCTTGAGCCACTCAAAAATATGAATAACCTTATAGTTTTAAAAATCGGTAAGAATGATATTGAAGATGTTTCCCCATTAAAAAATTTAAACAATCTTCGAGTATTAGAAATTTTTGAAAATATGGTAGAGGATATTTCACCACTTAAAAACTTAAAAAAGCTCGAATATTTAAGTCTTTTTTCAAACTTTATCGGAGAGAGAATCAAACATTCTAAAATGACTAAAAAACAGCGAAGAAATCAACAAATAAAGAACTTAGAAACCATTAACTCTCTTTCTAATCTTAAATATTTAGGAGCTAGTGGTAATGGTTTTACAACAATTGATGAACTAAAAGATGGAAGGAACCTGCTTTATCTTAACCTTTCAAACAACTTAATTGAAAAGATTGATAACCTAACTAAAATGAGAAGGCTCAAATACCTCGTTCTAAAAAAGAATAAAATTATAGACATTGATTCTTTAAGAAACCTAACAAATCTTGTTTCACTAAAACTATCAGGAGACAAGAACCTTATAAAATGCTGGGCTCCATTGGCCCCACTGGGAAAAATAACAAAAACGGCTTACTTTTCTATAAACCATAAAATTGGAGGTGAAGCGAATAAAAAAATTGATGGCCTCTCAAAAGGAGAAGAATATACTTGTATCAAATGTGGAAAAAAAGGCTCAATAAGGTCTCCTCTCATCAGGAGACACTGCCGGGGACTGGGTAAATACAGTCAATACTTCTGTGAAGAGAGGCCATTTAGCTTTTGTATCCAAAGAAACTGTAATTCCTTTTGTAATAAGTTACCAAGAAATAAAAAAGGAAAATGCAGAAAAGATTGTCGAACAAACGTTAAAGGCTCTGTTTTTAAAAAATGTAAAACTAGTTTTAAGAGAAGCTGTCGTTAAAATTTGCCTTTAACTTTAGAAGCTCACTCAAAGTATCAACATTTTTTTTGAAGCTTGTTTACATTGTCCAAAAAGGATTGCAGATTTTTTCCAAAATAAGTTTACCGATAATACCTAAACTTAATAGTTAAAGGATGCTCAATGGACTTTAACAAAGTACTAAAACCAAAAAAGTGGTTATTCCTTCTCTCTTTTACTTTATTTTTTTTTCGATGGATTCTCAGACAATGTCTTGAATACAATAGAAGAAGCAAAAAAGAGGAAGCGAACTTAAAAAGACGTTGCCCCATGCACTTAACGGCTGGATTGAAAAAGAATCAAAGCTTCAGACAGTTGGTCAAAAATTATTTGGTGGTGGTCTGACAGTTTATAAAAAATACAATAAAGGTCGATCTCAAATAAAAATTTCTCTTATTACAGACTCTCCAGTTGTTCAGAAATACTTAGAAATGTTTTCAGGAGCTTTCTTAAATAACAGTGAAGAAGAACTTATTAGAGAAAACAGAAACAAAAAAGGTAAATTAAAATTCCACCCTGCAAGGAAAAAAGGTAATATTTTTTCCATTATCGACAACCGATATCTTTTAAAATTTGAAGATAGGAGAATAAAGAAAAGCGACCTCTTGGCTTACTTTAAGGCCAATGATTTTAAAAAGTTTAAATCTCTTTAGATCGACTGACTTTCAATCAGTTCCCGTTCAGTGACCTCACTAATCAATAGGCTTGCAACTTGTAAATTATCACTTTTTCCTTCAGCTTTACTGAGAGCTTCATTTATTAATTCCAACTTCATAGTTTTAGTTTCAAGAAAATACGCAATCATCTGTAAGTCCTTATTTTCGACTGCATACATAAGTGGAAGCCCCTTCGCTTTGTTCAAATCGGCTCCATTTTCAACAAGCATTTTCGTAATTTCGAAACGCTTTTTCATAGTGGCATAACAAAGAGGAGACTCCCTTTCCACTCTACTTCTGTGTATATTGATTCCCTTTTCAATAAGAGTTTCCATTATCTCTACAAAGTTCATTTCAATAACCCAAAAAATAAGCTCTCTGCTTTCTAACCAATCAACATAATCAATGCTTTCAATCACAACCTTGACTACGTCAAATTTGTTTCTTCTAATCGAAGCATCTAAAGATCTAGATACAAATTTATCTGAAATTAAATTCCACTCAATAAAGTACTTTATACACTCCCTAAAACCTATCCTGGTTGAAAAGCTAAATAAATCTGGAGCATGATTCGTGAAATTAAAAAGTTCATTCGGTTCTTGCCCGTAGAAAGCACCTCTTTTGTAAAAATGTGAAATACTATTTCCTAAACGATCACATATAAGAGAAACCATATCAAACTCACCTTTTACCTTATTAAGATAAAAGTCTTCTTTCTCTTTATGATAACGGTGTAACTTTAAGTATACTTCCTTCCAAGACTGTACATTATACTTTTCTTTTAATTCAGGAAGCTTCCAATAGAGCCTTAACTTTTTTTCATTTTTCTGATTCATTAATTCATCAAAAACCAATTGACCCACAAGCTTATGGTAGAGGTAAAGGGAAAGGCACAAAATATGGGGATTATGTTCTACATTAGTCAAAAGCTTTTTTTGATTATCTTTTGCTACTTCAAAGCTATATGCTTCCTTTTCAATTTTCGTTCCATCAGACTCAAATGTATAACCTTTATCCTTTTTGTTTGATTTTACCTCTTCATTTGAACTTTTTTCAACAACTTGACTTAACTCAACATCATCAGTCATTTTTGAGCTTTCTTGACTATCTTCTCCTGTTAACCTCACATCTGAAATAATCTCTACTCCCAAAGGAAAGGCATGCTTTATTTCAGAAAATGTTTTTTCATAATCAATAGAAAAGCTCAAAATGTAAGTTACTTCTACCCGGTTTTGACTGGGAAAATAATTAAACCAAGAAGAGGAAGTCCCAGAGTAAATTAGTTTCCAATTTTTATCTGAATAAATCCAATCCATAGGATTCGTGTCTGAAGGGAAATTCACTGAGAAAGCAAACAGATTATTGGAACAACCCATTTTCAAAATCAACTTCTCTTCATTTTTTCCCTTATTTTTTTCAAAGATAAGTCTTAGTATATTTTTTGAAGCGAAGTTAATTTTCAATCCAAATTCTGTAATTTTTTCGTCTCCAAATTCCTTGATTTGATTATAAAGGATATCAAATCCCCTTCCGGAAAAACCTCTTAAAAACGGTGTCTCTTTTTTTAATATAGGAGTCTTAGGTGGAAAAAGTGCTTGAATTCCTGAATAATGAGACTGAGCACTCATTGTTATGAGTGAATCCATTAGAAGGCTACCTTTATCACTTGGAATTTGAAATGTTGGTATTCTTGAAATTGGATAGTTGCCTTTTTTATCAAAATATAAAATTCTTATTTTTCCTGAATTCACTTTATCTAAGAAATCTTTTGGCAATTCTTCTGGTAAAAAGATAAGCCAATTATGAGGAACTACAAAGCTATTTATTTTTTGATCATCTTTTTTTAATGCTTCCGTTATCCAGTTACCTTTTTCAACGACCCACTTATTTACAACGGCCTCTGATTTAACATCCATTTGGGAGACAAGCTCTCTAATATTAAAGCCGTGGCCCATAATTGAGCTTTTAGCGATCCAAATATTGTTTACTTTATTCGCGGTCATCTTATTAGTTTGAACAAACTCAATAGTATCTTTTTTAAAGCTCTTCTTAGGGATTGTTAAAATATCAAAAACGGTGACTTGTTCATCCTTTTTTAAACTTATAACTTCACTTTTTTTCCCTTCCATCTCAATGACATAACCACCCAAAGGCTTAGCGTTCGCTACATTTGGAAGAGACTTTACATAATCAAAAGCGAGAGAGCATAAGCACAACATCTCTACTTCTTTTTTTTCTCTAAAAAAGTTGAACCAACATGCTGAAACCTGATGAGATAAAATACTCCACTCTGGACAATTTTCCATAAAAACAAGTGGATTTACAGAAGTTGTCCTCCACCTTAAACCTAAAACCAGTAGATTAGAGGAAAAACCAACTTTCAGGGAGAAATTCTTTTTTTTGAAAAGCTCCTGCTTATTCACTTCATCAGAAAAGTAGCTAAAAAGGGACTTTATCCTATTTCTATGTTGGGCAAGCTCGGGGCTTATCTTTTTTAAACCAAAAAAAATAGCGCTAAAGTAATCAAGGAGGCCGCTTGGGTTAGGTATTTCTTTAACGTGAAGGAGCTCTGTTCCTCTTTCCAAGAGGGACAAAGGCCCTATTGAAGATGGATTGGATATATATTCAAGCATTGATTCTAAAATAAATGTTCCTCTGTCTGTAGGAATTCCCAAAGCTGGTATCTTTGGTTTTTCTAATTGGGAGCGGTCATTGAAATAGATAATATGTGCTTTTCCCGCTCTTACAGAGTTTGTAATGAATTCACTCATTACAAAATCTTTACTTACGAGAACATCATAAGGAATAATATAGGTATGGATTTCACCTATTCTTGGTTGATTTAAATCACCCTTTAGGTCGTTGCCGTAGCACTCCCAATCGACAACTTGGTTATCCTTATTAGAGCGTAAAAAAGATTTTATATTATTGTATTCGATCTCATGACCAAGAATAGACTTCTTATCAAAAAATATAATGTGGTTTTTCATTACACAATTTTTAGTATACCGCTCTTCTTTAAAATAAGATTGTATCCTAAATAGTCTCCAAGAAGGGACTTTTTTTAGGTTTTTACCGATTAAGTGAAAAGTGGAAATGTACTTGAGAATAAGACACCATTATTAAAAAATCTCACAGACTTCCTCTAAGGCCAAGGGTAAGCTTTTCCTTAGGGCCAAGAGGTCATCTACTTTCATTTCAACAACTCTTATTTTTTTCTTGTTTTCATCCTTAAAATCTGGAAATCCCCAGTTAATAATGGCCCTAACTTCTATTTTCCCATCTAGCTCTTCAGAAAGAAAAGATAAATCAACAAAAAGTTCATAAAGAACACAAGGGTTATCTTTTTTAGGAATGGTCTTGGCCAAATGTAAGATGCCTTTTCTGGCTTCTTCATCACTACACTTAAGCGCATCTGCCATTTTATAATCCAAAGAACGTGAAAAAAGTAGGTCCAGCTTCTCATCTTGATACTTTTGGACTTCTACATCTCCAGAGTCTCTTGTCTGCAAATAGCGATAAGAAAAACTATCTAAAACCTGAACAATAAAAGATTCCAAACCTTCTCTGTCACTTAATTGAGCAACAGCTTTTTCGTTAACCTCACACTGTAAAGTCTCTTTATCATCTTTAGACATCTGTTAAACCTTTATCAAAGTAGTAGTTTTTTTCTTTTCCCTTTTTGTTTCCAAAAAATCAAAAGAAAACTTTTTCCCTAGTTCAACACCTGGTTGATCAAAAGGGTTAACTTCTAAAAGCAGTCCCATAAAAACAGTGAGAGACTGAAAAAATAAAATCATTGCACCCAAAGTTTCTTCATTTAATGAAGGTATGGTAATACGGATATAAGGACGACCTTCTTCATCAAGTCCTTTAAGAGTTCCACGAAACTCAGCATCCATCAAATCAGATAAAGAGTGAGGGTTTAATTTAGAAAAAGGCTTTTCTTCAAAAGGGCTTTTGAGTTTGAAGTCGTGCTGGAAGGACTCAACCTCTACAAATAAGATGCACTTATCCCTAGGACCTTCCATAAATAGCTGGAGCTGTGAATGTTGGTCAGTTGCTCCATAAGCAGGTATGGGCGTCAATCCCTCATGTACGTTTTTCTGTGAAGAGCTATTCTTCTTTCCCAGGCTTTCGGCCCATAGTTGAACAAACCAAGAAGATAGTAATTTTAATTTAGAAGAATAGGGCATAAAAACAGTTTGATTAATCTTCTTTAACTCTTTTAGATTCTTTAAATAAAAGGCGCTCCTAAAAAGATCGTTATCTCCAAGTTCTTCATTTAAAAGAGCTTCTTTTACCTTACTTGCCCCAAGACAAAGTAAATCAATATCAATGCCCACAAACAAAGCAGGTAAGTAAGACACTGGAGTAAAAGCGCTAAAACGGCCCCCAATGTTAGGAGGAATCGTTAGAGAGTCCAACTTATGACGTTTAATAATTTTCCTAAGAGCACCACTTTCAGGGTCAGTCGCGCAAACAATAGATTCTTTCCATTCTTCTTCATGGACTCCTTCAAGCTTTAATTGATCTAAAACAAGAGAAAATACCGCCAAAGTTTCTGCTGTTCCACCCGACTTTGAAACAAAATAAAATAAAGTTTCTTTCAATTGGATAGACTTAAGAATGTCATAGACTTGCTCAGGGTCTATATTATCAAGAAAAAAGATCTTCTTCTTTTTATCCCTAAGGCCTAGGGCTTCAACTAAAGTCGAGGAACCCAAAGAACTCCCCCCAATGCCAACTTGAACAAAGTACTTCTTATGCTTAAATTTCTCAAAAACCTTTTTTGAGTCTTCTCTTAATTCTTTATTTTCATTAGCGTGAAAAAAACCTATTTTTTCAGAACCAATTGTTTCCTTAAATAAACGCCAGGCTTCATTTGCTTTATTGCTTTCTTCCTCACAAGAAAAACCAGTAGGTCTAAAAGAAGATGAGAAACTTACGCTAAAGGCCATAACACACCTCGACACATTGTTGGTCTTGAAACCTGCATTATAAACCCAATCAAGCTTAATCCTCCACAGAAAAATAAAAGTCTTCAACCATCATAGATCCTGAGGTTCCAAAAACACAATGACAGCTTAGTACCTTTATGCCATTGTGTCTCGAGTGTTAAACGGTTTATCTGTCCTGCGTACCTATTATGACTGCAGTTTTAAGGATAGAAAATAAAGTATTAGAATGGAAGATTGTCTTAATAAGATTGGTATAGTTTATAAAAGACCTTGGGGGTATTACAAGACCCTCATTATGGACCACTCATTTCAGTGTAAGGTTATTTGTGTCCACCCTAAAGGGAAGCTCTCGCTTCAAAAACATTTTCACCGCTCAGAGCATTGGGTTGTAGTAAAAGGCTCACTTCTTGTTACCAAGGGCAAAAGTGAAACCTTAAAAACCCTTAATGATCATATCTTTATAGAAAAAGAAGAGGTACACCGTATTGAAAATACGACTGATAGTGATGCGATTATTATAGAAATTCAAGTTGGGGACTACTTAGGTGAAGACGATATTGTCAGGCTTGAAGATATCTATGGTCGCCAGTAATTTTAAAGAATTTATTTCACAGAAACAAAAACTTCATTCCTTCTATTCCAAGGAAAAGTCCATGGGGAATCATAGCCAGCCGAAATTGACTCATTATTGACCACATTGATCCCCTTCTTTTTTGTCCACTCTAAAAGCTCTTTTGCCTTTTCTAACCTCTTACTTTTAGGGTTAAGACCGCTATAGCGTAAAACAGCGACCTTCCCCAAATGGAAAGTTCACAACTTAACCTTGGGGTTTAGCGGTTTAGGTAACGATTCAAGGGTATAATTCGAAGGCATAAAAAACATCATCCAACTCTGCCCTGCCTTACTTTTCATAAAAACAGGAGCCGTCATGGGAATTCTTTTTTCTGATTTATTCCCACCAAAAATATAGCCTGCAAGAGTTCTAAACAAAGAGTTATCGCTTTCTTTAGTTACGGCACTTGCAACAATCATTTGAGGGTAATAGCGGACTTCAAAAGGGCCATCTTTAAGAATAAGTTTAAAGGGGGGGTTTTCTTCACTCGCCCCTACCGCTCCCAAAGAAGCCAAAAGGATTAAGATAAGGTATAAGGCAATGTTTTTAGGTTGCATTCTCTTTTGCCCTCCTGTTAAAACATTTTATCACTGAATTAAAAGGTTTGGACGAAGTCTTTCCCTAAACCCGCTAAGACAAAGGCTAGACGACTTTTATTTAACTTATTGAAATTATTAGGATTAATGAATGATTGCTCACAATGATGAAGAGAATGAAGTTGTGTATAGCATTGACGGCTCAGGGAAAAATCTCATCAATAAAAAGGGAAAAAAGGACAAAAAGTTAAAGCATTCCTTTCCTGAAGTTAACCCTTCTGAGGTCTGCTTAAAGCTTAGGATTGAAAAAAAAGGCCGTGGAGGGAAAGCTGTCACAGTCATAGACGAAATTCCTAATAATCCTCCCTTTTTCAAAAAGCTCTTAAAAGAGCTTAAAAACTTCTGTGGCACAGGAGGAAGCCAAAAAGAATCTACGCTTGAAATCCAAGGTGATCAAAGAAACAAAGTAAGGGACTTTCTAATAAAAAAGGGCTTTAAAACAAAAGGGTGAGAGACCTTTAACCAAATACACTCCTTAAGGTAACCACAATACTATTTTCGGTAACTGGCTTCATGATATAGCGGGCCTTAATACCGAGGTTTTTTATCTCCTTTTTAACAGCTGAAGCTGTCTCTGTCGTACAAAAGACAAAAGGAATATCTTTTAGGTCTTCTTCGTTATGAATGGCCTGAGCAAAAGCAATTCCATCCATAACAGGCATATTTACATCACAAAATATCAGGTCAATATCAGAGTTCTCCTTAATTATATCTAAGGCATTAGCACCATCAGATGCTTCTAAAACACTATGACCACCATTTTCTTCTAAGAAATGCCTCATCTTGGCACGCACCGCATCTGAATCTTCAACAACAAGTATTTTTGCCAAAACCTTTTCCCTCCAATTTAGTGAGAAGAGTCAATAAACCCTATTGATAACCTACATGATATCACTTACACACCTCTCTTTTCTATCTGCTTCACATTTTGCCATTGACTCCAAGTGTTAAGAACGTTAAATTCGGCTAGTTTAATCAATTTATTCATAAACCATAATTAGAGATGTAGATTTTGGGGGATTCGTATGATTTCAACATCCAATGTAGGGCTTAGCTTTGGCGGTCGTAAGCTATTTGAAGGCGTTAATATCAAGTTTTCTAATGGAAATTGCTATGGGCTTATTGGTGCCAATGGAGCAGGAAAATCAACTTTCGTTAAACTCCTTTCCGGTGAGATCGAACCACAAACTGGTAGTGTTGATATGCCTCCAAACCACAGGCTATCTTGCTTAAAACAGGATCACTTCGCTTTTGATGAATCCCCCGTTCTTGAAACAGTCCTTATGGGGAATCAAACGCTCTATAAAATTTTGCAGGAAAAAAATGCAATCTACCTCAAAGAAGACTTCTCTGATGAAGACGGACTGAGGGCCGCAGAACTTGAAGACAAATTCGCCGAACTTAATGGTTGGGAAGCTGAAAGTGAAGCAGGAATCCTTCTAGCAGGCCTTGGAATACATACAGATTCTCATAATAAGTTAATGAAAGAATTAACTGGTAGTGAAAAAGTTAAGGTCCTACTTGCCCAGGCCCTCATAGGAAAACCTGATGTACTCCTGCTTGATGAACCGACCAACCACCTTGATATTAAGGCGATTGAATGGCTTGAGAACTTTCTTCTTGATTTTGAGAATACAGTTATAGTTGTTTCCCATGACCGTCACTTCTTGAACAAAGTCTGCACTCATACTGCTGATATCGACTTTGGAAAAATAACTATTTTTGCTGGAAACTACGATTTCTGGAGAAAATCCAGTGAAATAGCCCAGAGACTTAGGTCAAACGAAAATAAAAAAATGGAAGAAAAAGTTAAGGAACTTAAATCTTTTATCCAGCGTTTCAGTGCTAATGCCTCTAAGTCTAAACAAGCTACGGCAAGAAAAAACCAGCTAGAGAAACTTGAACTTAACGACCTTCCTGTTTCAACTAGAAAATACCCCTATGTCCACTTCAAACCTAATAGAGAAGCTGGAAAAGACATGCTTAAAGTTGAGGGGTTAACCAAGACAATTGATGGCGAAAAAATCCTAGACAACCTAAACTTTGAAATAAGAAAAGGAGATAAGGTTATTTTACTCGGGGCCAATGACCTGGCCAAAACGACTCTCTTTCAAATTCTAAACGGCGAAATGGAAGCTGATAGTGGATCCTTTTCATGGGGAGTCACAACAACAAGGTCCTACTTCCCTACTGATAACTCTCACTACTTTGAGGATGGAAAATACAACCTAGTCGATTGGTTACGTCAATACTCCACAGATAAAGATGAATCCTTTATAAGAGGCTTCCTAGGAAAAATGCTTTTTTCTGGAGAAGAAGCTCTCAAAAAAACAAACGTCCTTTCTGGGGGGGAAAAAGTTCGGTGCATGCTCTCCAAAATGATGCTCTCTGGAGCAAATGTCCTTATCTTTGATGGACCGACTAACCACCTTGACCTCGAAAGTATTACGGCCGTCAACGAAGGCCTCACAAACTTTAAAGGAACCATCCTTTTTACCAGTCACGACCACGAGTTTATTCAAACCGTTGCCAATAGAATCATTGATCTTAGCTCCCAAGGGTCAATCAAAGATGATAAATATACAACGTATGATGAATACTTAGGTCTTCAATGAGTGAAATGAGCTTTGATGTTTTAATTGTTGGTGCTGGAGCTGCAGGCCTTATGGCAGCAGCGACAGCGGTAAAGCGGGGCCAAAAAGTGGCCCTTATTGACCACAACAAAGTACCAGGAAAAAAAATTCTTATTTCTGGGGGTGGCCGTTGTAACTTTACAAACCTCCATGAAGGTCCTCATTTCTATCAATCAAATGGTAAAAACTTTTTCAAAAAACCCCTCGCAAGCTATAGGCCGAAGCACTTTATAGAGCTTGTAAAAAAACATAGAGTTCCATTTTATGAAAAAACTCTTGGCCAGCTTTTTTGCAAAAAAAGCTCTTCAAATATTCTCGAACTGCTTCTCAAAGAGTGTAACCTCGAAACAGGAGAGAGCGTTTACAAATTTTTTGGGCAAAAAAACCTCTCGGTTTCATACGTTGAAGGTTTTTATGAGGTCAAAAACGAACATTCACTCTTCCGGGCCCAAAAACTTATTATTGCTACTGGAGGGCTCTCCCTTCCAAGTATTGGTGCCAGTGACTGGGGCCATCGAGTCGCCAAGCAGTTTGGACATACCTTAGTCGAACCAAGGCCAGTTCTTGTTCCATTTACATCTCTTACAATCACGAAACTTAATCTGAGAGGGCAATCCTTAAAGGCAAGCGTAAAAGTTGGAAAAAAAGTTGTCTCTGAAGATGTCCTTTTTACTCATAAAGGGCTTAGCGGTCCGGCCATTTTAAAAGCTTCTCTTTTCTGGAAAGCAGGAGACAAAGTTAGCATTAACTGGATTCCAGAAGTCATAGAAGATGAATTAAAACAATCCTTTTTTCAATCGGGAACACAAGCAACTTTTGGCTCATTACTCAAAGAAAGGCTCCCAAAAAAATGCCTGGAAGCTTTTCTTAAAAGTATTGGGCTAACACCTAATAGAAAGGTGATCGAAACGTCCAAAAAAGAGCGTCAAAAAGTTTTGGAAATGCTTTTTAGATATACCTTTACCCCTGATGGAACAGAGGGTTTTAGAAAAGCGGAAGCAACTGCAGGTGGTGTTGAAACTAAAGAAATTTGCCCTCATACAATGGAAAGTCATCTTCAAAAGGGGCTTTATTTCGTGGGTGAAGTTTTAGACGTTACAGGTCAATTAGGTGGTCATAATTTTCAATGGGCTTGGGCAAGTGGTACCGTCGCAGGACAAAGCGTTTAAATACTTCCTCAATATTTTTTACTCATTTAACTCGTTATAAAGCATACCGCAATTTGTACATTCATAAGGACCATAGGGCTCTTCATCGGTATAGCTTCTTTTAACCTCTTTATGCTCCTTTAGAAATTTGTTAGAACCATTTACAATAACAATAATGTGCTTTCTGAGGTTGCAATAAAATTCTTCACATCCACATTTCGACCAACGAAAACTCTTCGCCTCACTCATACACCTATTTCCTTTTTCTTAATATGGTTAAAAACGGCCATTACTAGAAATATAATACCTACATGCATTAGGCTGTTTCCATTTAAAACAATACTAAGGTCTCGACCAAAAAGCCTATTCATAACAGTTGTTAGATAGAAAAAAGAAGCTAGACCAAGAAAATAAAACTTTTTATTTTTAAAGTTATAAATAAACCCGATAAAAAGGTAGCAAACTGGTAAAAGGCTACTTATAAGAAAGATGACAATTTCAGCATCTTTGAAATACTCCTTTACGTGTTGGATATTGTATTGAAGGACTATGAATAAAGCTGCTTTTATCTTACAAAACAATTTCCATCCATAGAGGACCTTTTCAGAGGACGAAAAAATTTTAACTGCGATTGAGGTGTAAAAAAAACTCATAATCACCGTCGTATAAAGAATCAAATCCCACAATAGCTGAGTTTCTAGAACTGTTTTTCCAGTACTTCTAAGATAGTGATACAAAAAGCCCATGAAAGTTGTGAGAATTCCTAGAGGCGCAAAAGAGTTAAAATCTTTTTTGTGATACTCATCCACCTCTTTCCCTTTAAAAAAGACGGTGATAAAACAAATGCACATAAAGATATTTGTAATTGAAACAATTAACTCTTTTTCTTCCACTAACTTGCCTCTTTTGGGAAAAGTGGAGGGAAAAGAATATTACTTCCACTAGAGCTCAAATCCATATAATGGGGCGCTCTTTCTTTTAAGTTATTAGTATATTTTAAAAGGTCACTAACAAGAAAACCGGCAACAACTGAATGATTATTCAAAATGTCCTGGAATAGCTCAAAGGCCCTTTCCAAATGTCCTTCAAATGCCTTCTCCAACTTTAAACGGGCCTTTACTCCAGCCGCTCCAAGTTTAATAAGTCCTTTTAAAAGATCTGCAATAAAACCTTTACGTCCAGCTTTGTTCCATAGGGCCTCAAAACCGACATGACTCTCCCAATAAAAACCAAAATTATAGAGGTCAAGGGAAAAGAGGTACTCTTCTGACCTGAATGGAAATTCACTATCAAGAGGCAAAGGTTCAACTTCGCTAACCCCAAAAGAATGCCCTCCCTCTTTATTGGGATGTGGGTTATGACCTGGCAAAAAGGCATAATCAGGAAAAGGCTTCTCCGGTAACAAACGCCGAATTTGATTCAGTTCTTACTCCTCTTTTGACCTTTGAATGAACTGAGATTAGTATACCAAAAAAAAAAATTCCTTTAAATGGAGTCCTTACTCAAAAATCATATAGTTTTCCACAAATATAGAAATAAGGTAGATTAAACATCATGAATGAATTGGCCAAAGAATTGAACGGAATCCTTGAAAAGTCCTCTCCAGCGATACTTTCTATGCTTTCTGACTACGGAAAAAAGATCTACTTTCCTAAAGGAATTATAAGCCAGACGGCCGAAGCCAAAGAAAAGGCAACCAGATTTAACGCCACAATCGGGATTGCAAAGGACAAAAATGGTCCACTTTTTCTTGACTCTATACAGAACTTTTTTAAAGAAGACCTCCCCCCTGGTGACCTCTACCCCTATGCTCCATCCCCTGGTAGACAAGACCTTCGTCAGCTTTGGGCCAAAAGACAAAGATTATTAAACCCCCTCCTCAAAGAAGCCTCTCTATCTTTACCTATTGTAACAAGTGGCCTTACTCATGGTCTCTCTCTGATTGGAGACTTATTTCTAAACGCTGGGGATACCATTTTAACCCCAGATAAAATTTGGGGAAATTATAGACTCATGTGGGGTGTAAAAAATGAGGCCACTTTTAGCACATTTTCTCTTTATAACGATAACCTAGGTTTTAACCTCAAAGGCCTCGAAAATAGTTTAAAAGAAAGGGAGGGTCAAAAAACTCTTCTTGTCCTCAACTTTCCAAATAACCCAACGGGTTATAGTCCAAGTAAAGGAGAGGCCCTCGAGATTAGGGATATTCTAAAAAATGCATGCGAAAAAGGAAGCACTTTGACAGTTCTCTGTGACGATGCTTATTTTGGAATGAACTACGAGGAAGACTGTTTCACAGAAGGACTTTTTGGCCTTCTCCAAGACCTTCATCAAAACCTTTTGGCCGTAAAAATAGATGGCCCGACAAAAGAGCTTTTTGTATGGGGTTTTCGAGTGGGCTTTTTAACTTTCGGAATTAAAGGTGGTACAAAAGAAGCTTATGAAGCCCTTTCAAAAAAAGTGGGAGGGGCCATTCGTGGAGGAATATCAAATGTTACTCATGTAGGTCAAACCCTTCTCCTTAAGGCCCTTCAAGACGAAAAACTTGAAACACAGATCCAAAACAAGGTTAAAATACTTAAAGAGAGGTATACCGAAGTTAAAAAGTATGTCTCTTTGGATAAATATGCAGACCTTTGGGAAGCTTATCCCTACAACTCAGGCTACTTTATGTGCCTTAAAGTTAAAGAGGTTCAAGCGGAGGATTTAAGAATTCACCTTCTTGAACAATATAATATTGGAACCATAGCCTTAGGTAACCACGATTTAAGGATCGCTTTTAGCTCACTGTCTAAAAGTGATATCAAAGAATTTTTTGAGTGTGTTGCTAAAGCAATTGAAAACCTTAAAAAATAAATAAAAACCCAAAAGCAGGAAGCCGGCTTCCTGCTTTTATTTTTCTCTTGTCCAGACTCTTCTATTTCTTTTATAAATTTCCCTTAGCCTATAATCTTTATTCGTTGGAAACCCTCCTCTATTGTCCAAAGAGAAGATAAGACCTTCTTCCCCCATTTTTACCAAGTTAAAATACTTTAAAGGTCCCTGGGGAGAATTTTTCAAATCGAAGTCCAAGTAATAAGCTTCTTTATCTTTGACTCGATCCTTTGCTTCTGGAATTATAACCTTAAAACTTCCTTCACTCATTTTAAATTTTTCAACTCCTCTTTTCGCGCCCTCACAATTTTTGGACCCCGGTTTTAAATTGATACTGAAATACTTTACAGTAAGGTTGGAGTTCGGGAGGATACTCCAAACAGAAAGCAATTTCATGTTTCTATAACAGTCTTCCCATTGACCAAGGAGACTTCTTTTAATCTTAACTATTGGATCTTTAAGAGTCTCCTCAATAAGTTTTTTTATCGACTTATTTTGATATCTGTCAGCAAACTTTTGTGCTGACCATCCTTTGCTATTTTCAACCGTTGGATCACCTCCGCTTTCGATTAGAAACTTAATGAGATCTTTATAGTCTTTAGTTTTTCCTTTAATAACGGCCATAGATAAGACGGTGTTACCAAACCTATTTTTTAAATTGGGAGAAGCTCCCTTACTCACAAGTTCTTTTATTTTTTTTGGATTCCAATTAGTGTGATCAATATATTTTTTTAGGTCCTTATTTAGTGGAGAGGAACTTGCTTTCTGATCCTTACTTTTACTTTTATTTAAAGTATTCATCAGATTGCTAACTGCTTTTATTTTACCTTTCCTTTTATCAATCAGTTTTCCTAATTTGAACTCTTTTAAGCAGGTTGGACAAGCCAGTTTAACTGTAAAAGATTCTGAGAACTCTCCTGCTATGTTTGTCATTTTTATAGAAAACATACATGATTGAAATGTTTTTGGTACTTTCCCGAACTTAATATAACCTGTAGGTCCACCTCGATAATCGATTAAGCTTTCACCTTTACTCTTACTTAAAAATATCCATGCTCCATTTTGGCCAAGTCCATAACATTTATCTAATTCTTTTAGATTAGGCTGCAGCTCAAATTTTAGCCTTTTCCATTTGGCCTTTTTAACCTTAAAAGAAAGGGTATTAAGAGATTCGCCTGGTTTTAAGTTCAAAAGGCTTATCTCTTGTAAAACTTTATTTTTATTAATGTCCTTGATCTCAAGCTCTATTGTAGGTAGGTTCTTTTTTTCGCTGGTTAATAAAACCCGCCGAACTTTAGATTGAATTTTTTTTGGCTTTTTAATTGAATAAGCATAAATAGAAGCTTCACACTTATCAAATTTATCCGGTACTCTTCCAAAAATTTTTAACCCCTTAACTCTTAGATTGAGAGGTTTACAATCTTTATCAATATCCTTAAATTCGAGGGCCCAACCGGTACGCCAACCAACTTGCCTACCATATTGAAAACTTGAATTTAAATCGATTTCTATATAATCACCCTTTTTCAAATCCGTCTTTTCAATATTATCATCACCTAACCATTGGATCATTTCTTCAACGTTAGCGCGTACTTCTTTTTCTTTTCGAGGCTTTTTTTCTGGAAACTTTCTTTTTTCTTTAGCGTATATTTTATCCTGGCACTTGTTTATATTTAATTCAACACTATTGGCATTATTTGGTGACTCACTCACACAATGCTCAAATTCTTCAAACATTCTGTTACACCATTTATTTCCCTCTTTTATCTGATCTTCTGTTAGCTTATCTGTTTTCTCTTCAAACCTTTTAAGACACTTATTAAACCAACTATCCTTTTCTATTTCCAGCTCTGGAACTTCTTCAACACTCACGGTCTCTTCAGCTTTTTGTTCACACTTTTTTTGAGCTGCTGCCAAAATAAATTTTTTGTTTTCTTTCTTTTCTTCTTTTATACAATTTGCAAATGTGACCCAGTCATCCTCACACACATTTTTTGAACCTTGCTTTCCTTTAGCTTCTCTAATACACTTATCTTTCCACTCTTTTTCATTAATCCCATCATCACTTTTTACCTCATTGGATTTACTTTCTTTAGCTATTTTATTTTCCGTTTTTTCTTCTTTTTTAGGTGAAATAATTTTCCTTAAGGCCTCTCTCTCCTCTCCTCGCCACTCATCAAAAACCTTTCTAGCCGAATAACCTCTTTTATTTTTTCTATCAGGGTCTCCCCCTCTTTCTAAGACGATCTCAAGAAGCTCAAAAAGCTTTTCCTTATTGCTATCAAAAACACCCTCTCTATCCCTCTTTAAATTCCTCATTAGAAAAGCTAGTTGAAGCAACAGGGAGTTATCAAAATTGTTTGAGATTTTAACAGAAGCATTTTCCTTAACAATAAGTGTTTTAATATAATCGACTTTTCCTACTTTAAATTTACTGGGACTGATTACCTCTCTTAAATCATCTTCGACCTTATTACTATTTTTCAATCTCTCCAGGGCCTCTTCCTTTTTTTCTTTTTCTTCACTTGTCAAAGCTTTATCTGACTTATTTTCAGATGGTAATGACTTTGTCCTGGCCGAATTCACTAAAGATCTAATTCTTCGAAACTCACTTTTTCTGGCAAGCTCTAAAGGGGAAACTCCCTCTATGTCTTTATCATTAACCCTTGCCCCCTTTTTGATCAACTCCATAACAATTCCAACATAATCATATTTTATGGCGTAATAAAGCGCTGACCTTTGATAAACATCCTTGTGGTTTACGCTGGCTCCTTTTTGAATAAGAAGTGTATTGATTTCACTTCCTCCCGCAATTGTTGAGATAATCAAAGGAGTTCGGTTTTCAAACTCATCAGGTACATTTACATCTGCTCCATAACTTAAAAGAACAGTTATTGTATTTATATGCCTTCCTTTTGCGGCCTCATTTAAAGGCGTCGTGCCCTCTGATCTTGCACTTACAACTCTTGCCGCACTTGCCGCATTCATAAAACCTAAGTGATACCGCAATTTATAACTATTTCCCTCTTTTGAAGCGTTCATAACACTTTTATGCTTTTTCCTTTCACGAGAACTCAAGCTATCGGCTTCAATACTTTGGCTTTGCGGAAAGACATCATGACCTAATAAAAAGAAAGAAAGTAATGAATATAGCCAAAATCTCATGAATAAACCTCATTAAAAAAAAAATTATCGTTTAATTAGTCGGCAGAAATAGTCCTTTTTTTAAGGCAAA
>DKQD01000187.1:0-541 GCA_002474345.1 Bacteriovoracaceae bacterium UBA7317 | reverse complement strand
TCCTTTTTTTAAGGCAAAAATAGTGGGCCGAGGACCTTATATTTTTGAACAAATAAACTCTATTTCTTATTGAAATCTGTAATTTTTAACAAGTTCACTTTTAAAAATTCGTTCAAGACTTAATTTATGGAAGCATAAAGCAGCTTATTGATAAGAATTTTATTTCAACAACGATTTTTTTCACCAATTTGGATCAAATCTGTTGACCTGCCCAACCAGACTGGCTATCTACAAGACTTGTTGAAATTAAAATCAACCGAGGAGAATGAAAGTGAAAAAAAAGAGCAAAATATTTCAAAAAACCACCCTGTTTACGATTTTACTTTCACAAATAAGTTGGTCAAGTTACGCAAGCCTAAGTAAAAAATCGAACACCCAAGGTTCTTCAGCTAAACCACAAATTGAAATTGGAGAAATTGGTCATGGAGGAAATGGATGCCCGGCCGGTTCTTCTCCAGTACTCAAAAACCCAAAATTTGATGAAAAAATTGTTTTTAAGCCTCTTAAATACCGGTTAGAAACTGGAAAAAACAAAAAGAAA
>DKQD01000015.1 GCA_002474345.1 Bacteriovoracaceae bacterium UBA7317 | reverse complement strand
AGAGAGCGTGAAGAAGCTGAAAGGTCTGATAGGGAAGAACTTCTTAAAGTGAAAGAAGCTATCACTTACAGTTCAGAAATTAAGGAATCTGCTCGTTTCTTAAAGAGAAAGTTTAGAAAAAGAATCGGAAGAAGAAGGGGTCATAGAGGTCACGTTGGACCTAGACTAAAAAGAAACTTAAGAGCTGTTCGCCACCTTTTGAGAGCTTCAAGTAACTATGAGAGAAGTTTGAGGGTCCATAAAGATTTAGAGCTTGTTAAAAATGAATTCTTTACATTGAGAAGAACATTTCAAAAAGCTTCAAGAACTTTAAAAGGTGGACCAAGAGTTCAAGATGAAATGGACTTTATTGCCTCTACTCTAAGGGCCTTGGAGTCTCTTTACAGATAGTTTGCAATAAAATCTGAGAACTTAATAAGTTAATCGAAAAAGGCCCATGGAATATAAACATGGGCCTTTTAATTTTAGTCCTTATTGTTTGAGAAGAAGAGCCCTGCCAACGATCTGAATCTAAGCCATAAAGATTCCTCATTCTCTTTGGGAACCCTGCCAACACTTTTCCACTCTTTTTGTAGTTCTATGACTTTGTGAATGGCCTTTTTATGAGTCTTGTTTTTATCTCCCGGAATGATAATTTCTGGCTTTAACTTTAGTCCCCAATCAAGCTGTTTCGCTATATTAGGAGAATCGTTAACCAGAGTTTCTTCTTTTTCTGGAAAGGCTAGTTTGAATATGGCCTCGATTTGAAGGCAAATATCCTCTTTTCGTTTCAGGTTTTCTATTTTTGCCTCATGTTGGCCATTAAAAAAGTTTTTCTTTTCAGCGAAAAACCTATCACACCGGTCCTTAAACTCTTGCCAGATTTCTTGTTCTGTATTTTTTGGAGCAGGGCCTATTTTTTTCCAGTCCTTTTGGATACTGATAATCCGATCTGTTTTTTCTTTCCAGGATTCTAGCTTTCCAATGGTGTCTAGTTCTTTGATAAGCTCTCTTTTTAAGTTTTCGTTGTTTTGGTAAAGATTCTGTCTTTCTTTAAGGAAAGTATCCCTTAAGTCAAAAAAGGTATCGCAATAACCTCTAAACGTTTTCCATAGGGTGTCATCAACTTCTTTTGGGAGAGGGCCTATAGATTTCCATTCTTTTTGAAGTTCCTTGACCTTTTGAGCGAGGTCCTTGAAGTGAGTTGTTTCTCCCAGGTTTTCTGTAAGTTCTTTCATTTCTTGGCAAATTTTTTCTTTTCTAACTTGATTGCCTTGCTTTTGTTGATCTAAATAGTGAAAAAAATCATGGCAGATATCTTGAAAGTTGTTCCATAAATCATCTTGTTTATCGCTAGGAACGGGACCAACTTTTTTCCATTCTTTTTGAAGAGAAATAATTTTTTTTACATTATCTCCTTCATGCAGCTCTTTTTCTTTTTTTATAAGTTCTTTTGTTTTCTCAAAAAGGTCTAATTTAATTTTATAGTTTTCTTTTTTCTTTTCTTCTGAGTAGCTAGAGTAGAGTTTTCTTTGGTCAAAAAAGAACTGACACTTTTCTTGAAAGTTTTGGACGACTTGTTCATTGGTATGAGTTGGGAGAGGGCCTGAAAGGGAAAAACTTTTTTGAAGCTCTTTAACGATTTTTAACTTATCGTTAATAAAGGTCTTGGATAAAATAGTTTTAGAGTTAGAAGAGGTGTTAGGGGTGAGGCCTTCTTGTTTTCCGTTTTCTTGATTTTGATCCTGACCTTTTGGAAATAGATGCTCTTCTTCCTTAAAAACCTCTTTAAGTTTGTTGAAGACCATTTTTTTATGTTCGATACAAAGCTGGGTGCCTTTTTCAATAAGTTTCTGAAATTCCTCTTCCGGTTCAGTTTTTCCTTTTCCCTTCCCGTTTTTTAATAATTTCCAATCTTTTTGGTAATCTCTAAGCTTATTTCCTAACCCCTGAATTGTGCCCTTATTGATGAGTTCTTTAAGCGATTCCAGGAGTTCTTTTCTTTTTCTTTCATTTGAGAAGTTTTCCCATTCTTTTTCTTGAAGGAATTTGTCTTGCTTTTCAAAGAATGTTTTTAATAGGCTTTCAAATTTCTGTTGAATTTCCTCAGGAGGTTTTTTTGGTGAATTTAAGATGTTTTCCCAATGGTTTCTTATCTTTACGATATTTTTATAAATATATTTATTATTCTGTTCTTTAAGGCAATCTTCCAATTGATTTAAAAGTTCTACTGGACTTAACTGAGAACAGCTTTGTTGGTGTTTTTTGTTAGGTTTTACCGCTTGTTTTTTGTATTTATTTTTCTCAACGAATTGGGCCAGACTTATTTTTCTATCTATTAGTTGGGAAGGGATACTTTGTTGTTCTATTTTCCCTTTTGTTGCATAGTTCCACTCTTTTTCAAAGTATTTCCATTTCTTAAAAAAGTCTCCCCACTCCTTTTCATCTTTAAACGTAGTTTCTTCTACGGAGGCAAATGCCCCTAAATAACCTTCAAGTTTATGGATTACTTTTTCTGTATTAATAATCTTTTTATCTAACTCTTTGTCTGTTATTTTATCCAAAAGAAGAAAGAAACGTTTGTTGAAGTCCTCTCTTTTTAAGAGCTCAATCGCAGCCCATGGAAGTTGATCCCATTCTTTTTGTATCTTATGAGATTGTTTTAGGCTGATTTTTAATCCATCAACAAGACGTTTTTCGTAGTCTTCAAGAATATCTTTTGCTTTTGTAAGACAAGTGTCTTTTTGTCGTTTAAGAGTAATTTTTCCCTCAATAAGTTTGAGGTCGCTTTCAATATCTAAGAGAATTTTTGCTGTATTATCGTCCTCTTTTAAGTCGGCCTTTTCTTCTTGAAGTAATTTCGTCATTTCATTTAAGAATGCTTCTGCTTTGGTCTCAGAATAGTGAGAAATGAAATTTTTAAGTTTTTCTCCTATTAGCTTCATGTTCTGAGAGTTGTGAGGATCAATTGAGGAGGATTGCGCTGTACCCGCTTTAAAAAGAGACTCTCTTTTTTGTTTTGCAAATGACCTTATTTTCTTATTTGATGCATTTTTGGAGATGTCCAACAAAGCTTCAGGGCCAGAAATAGATTCTATAGCTTTAAGTCCCCATTTGGTTGAGTTAATTTTCTTTGCAATTTTTATGAGGGACTCATGAGATTTCAGTTTTTGTAATGCTTTTTCTCTTAAAGGACCAAAGTCTTTTTCAAGAAAAATTTTAACGACTTTGTCTTCTTGATCGAGCTTTTCAAGAGCTTCAAAAACTTCTTCATTTATCTGGGAAGACCGTACTATCTTTTGAAAAAGAAGGTCGTTGTGTATGTTGTCAACCCAACTTAATCCTTTTTCATTAAAATCTTTATGTTCAATTATAAATGGCCTTATTTTCTCTAGAACTGCTAACGAGTTAATTTTTGATAGTTGAGATTTAAAATCCTGAGGTTTTTGAGCAGAGTTGAGCTTTTCAAGAAGATTTTTTTCTTTGAGTGAAAGGTTATCAACTTTTGGAACAAGCCTTCTTTTTGGAGGTCTTGGGTTCGCTTGATCTTGCAACTCTCTTTTTTGTTTCTTTGTAGACCTCAATGAGGAAATGAGGTTGTTCAAGATGGCCATAGTTGTCTTTCCTTCTTAACCTTTCTTTATTTTATTCTTATGAGGTTATCAAAATGTTGTTATGCTTCTTAAGAAGATAAAAGATTTTTATTAGAAGTTAAACAGTAATTTTATTAATGTTAGTCCACTATTCTAAGATGATTTTTTTTTGGCTCTTTCTTTGTTTGGACCTGGTGAGGAGAGCCGCTTTGTCCTCTCATTTGGCTTAAAATGTGTTCGTACTCTTCATGCTCAAGAAAAAGATTTTTAAAGTAATAATGATTTTCTTTTCTAGAGCTGTTCATAAGGGCCAAGTAAGATAGGGTGTATTTATGGAACTCTTCAATAGAGCTTGTTAATACATGCCATCTATAGTCATCGGCAATGACAAAACATCTTATTTTGTCTGAGGGGCCTTTCATTTTTTTTTAGTCCCTTTCTTAAATTTCATCCTATCTAGCTAGGCTAACAAAGTTTTTCAATTCATGGTACTTATTTATTTCTCTTTTCGATCCTTAATCGCAATGACCCATTTCATTAATGAATTGTCTGCTTTTAAGGAACTTCTTTGGGTCTTTTAAAAACTTTTTTAAAATTTTTCCTACAGGTTTGACTGCCTTATTTAAAATAAGGTCTACGTGTGCTTTTTTGCAGAATTTATAAATGATTGGGGGGACGTCGTGATCGTATATATGAGGAATTTGTTCCTCTCCTAGGTCGTAAGGGGCCAATTGGTCTTTCTCTCCAAAAATAAAAAGGCTAGGTGTTTTGGAGTAGCGAGGTCCTTTGTAAGAGACCTCGCCACTTCTGGAGTTGTAGGGTCTGTGAAGCCATCTTAAAAAATCATGGACTATATCTGTGTGTGCCTGCGAGATATAAGTCGTCACAAGGTCTTCTCTTTCTCCATTTTTTGTATCAATGCCGTCCCTTGTAATAATGCCTAGAGGCAAAATTTCAACAAAAATGGGCTTAATCGCTTTTATAAGCTGTCTTCTAAAAATTTCCTTTAACGTCAAAGGTCTTTTAAAGGCAGGGTCTTGATTTGTTGTTAGAGGAATAAAAAAGTGGAACGGTTTTACCATCGGGATAAATGGCAATAAAAGCTTTTTGATTTGAGGGTTAATTTTCCAAATGTCTAGGGGAATACCTAGTGCGGTGTAACTAAGGACTTTTTGTCTCCTTATCATGGCCCGGTTTCTTTCTTTGGTAAAATTACCCATTTCATCAAGGCCGATGCCATCTAAATATTTGTCCCAGAGGAGTGCTCCCATTGAGAGCCCCATGAGGTGAACCTTTTTTTTAGTTATTGAAAAGATTTTGTCTAAGATAAGGGGGAGGTCGTGAGAGATCATCTGATCAAATCCGTAATCTCCGGGTAGGTATGGGTATATTGTCGATCTCTCGCTTCCGTTCCCATGACCTCTCATATTTGGCATCCAAACGTCGTAACCTTTTTGCCAAAGCTCTCTTCCAAGGGCCTCCATCGCGATGCTGTTCAATATGAGGGCATGGGATAGGATAAGAGGAGGAGCACCTTCTTTTTTAAAACGTCTGATGTGAATGGACAATTTCTGATTAATCCCCATACTGTTTGATCTGAGAACTTTCTCAAATGTGTACTTCTTGGGAACTGGAAGGAGTAGGTTTTCTTCTTTCGCACTCCAGCTATAAGATGAAAATACCAATCCGTAAACGACCATTAGGTAAAAAAAAGAACATCTCTTCATGAGTGTTACTCCTTTAAGGTGTCTTTCGAATTTTAAAGAAGTTGGGAAGAGGCTGTCAATTTTGGAGCTGTTTAAACTTTAGGCAAAGAAGTTTGATATGAAATCAGGGAGGATGTCTCCTGCTTTACCGTGGAATGTTTTATCAAATAGGGGCGAATTGGCCGTTGGGTCCTTATTAATCTCTATCGTGAGGGCCCCTTGCTGCCTGGCCACTTGCATGAACATGGCAGCGGGGTAAACTTGACCAGAAGTCCCTATGGAAAGAAAGAGGTCGCACTTTTCGAGAACTCTTTGAATATCGTCCATGTAAAAAGGGACCTCTCCAAACCACACGATGTGAGGTCTTAGAGCACCCGGCTTATGACAACAAAGGCATGCGGTCTTTTCATCGAAGCTTTTTTTGGTAAGGAAGACTTGGTTGGTGAACTGACAGCGCATTTTTAGGAGCTCTCCGTGCATATGAAGTACACTTTTAGAGCCGGCCCTTTCATGAAGGTCATCAACATTTTGAGTGATAAGCGTCGTTTGACCTTTGAAATCATTTTCTAGCTGGGCCAATGCCATATGACCTCTATTTGGTTTCACTTCATTGGAGAGGAGTTGCTTTCTTCTCTCATTATAAAAGTTGTAGACCATCTTAGGGTTTCTTTGAAAGCCTTCAGGGGAAGCTATATCTTCAACGCGGTGGTTTTCCCAAAGTCCATCTTCGTCCCTAAATGTTTTAATACCTGATTCAGCTGAAATTCCAGCTCCAGTTAAGATGACAATGGAAGTGAACTTTTTATGGTGGATATCTTTTTGCATTTATGGCCTCAAAAAAACCAGACAAAAATGATTGACCTTAGGGTAATTTCTACTAATATTGAAACCCTATCACATTTCCCCTGAAATTATAACAGCGATGGCCCATGTGAAAAACGGATGGAAACAATTAGAGCTTCTAAACTTTCCCAATGAAAGTGAATCTATAGATAGTTCTGATCAAAATGATTTGGACTCTTTATTTACAAGTGTTCCAGGTTTGAAGAAAAAGGTACCAAGAAAGCACCCCTTCAAAATAATGAAGGAGAGGTTATCTGGGTATGGTAAGACCCTTAGCGATTTTTACACAAGTGTTAGTAATAAAGAAGCCTGGGAGTTAAGCCGGGCCATCATTGAAAGACCGGGGATCCACTATCCTCACGTTTACTTTTTTTCTAAGCCTGGTTTAGGCAAGACTCATCTGTTATATGGAATGGCAAAAGAGATCCTTAAAAATCAAAAAGGTTACCGTCTTTATTTAATCACCGGTCGCGAGCTTTTAGAGCGTTATAAGGTCATGATGAAAGACGCAGGATTATCTGCCTTTTTAGGAGAATTTGCTGATGATATGGATGGACTTTTCGTAGATGATATTGAGCCGTGCTTTGAATATGCTCCTTTAAGGAGAGATTTTTGTCTTTTATTTAATAATCTTAAGGCAAAAGGTAAGCAACTTATTTTAACAGGTAACGAGCCTCCTGAGAGTTTTAAAAGTTTAGAGCAACGCCTGGCCGGGAGGTTATCCTCTCTCGTTAGTTCAGAATTACAGGATTTTGACCAAGAATTATCTTATTTGTTCGCATGCAGTTTTCTAAAGAGGCATTCCATTGAAGGTCAGGAAGACTTTGTTAAGGAGCTTTGTAAAAAGTGGGGGGGCAATGGGTATCAGTTAGAGGGGGCTCTCTCACATTTTAAATTAGGTTATCAAATAGAAAATGGAATCAAAGAGGAGTCCTCTGACTTAATTGAACCGGAGAAGGCTGAAGAAGTTTTAAAAGACTTAAAAGCCTTAAAAGAATTTAAGCTTCAAGATGAGGCTCATGAAGCTGAGGACATATCAAGTAAAGATTCTTTCTTATATAGTGGAGGCTTTTCTCAAAGAGAAATTAAGGTTCTCAAAAAAGTGGCCCAGTATTTTGGTGTTTCTCTCGAAGACCTTTTGGGTCATTCTAGGAAAAAGGATTTTGCATTGCCAAGGCATTTGTCAATGTTTTTGTTGCATTGTGAAGAAAAACTGAGTTTAACAAGAATTGGAAATCTTTTTAATAGAGACCACACTTCAATTCTTTATGCTGCAGAAAAAATAAAGAAGGCCATTTCAAAAAAAGACCCTGAAGTTGATTTCCATATCCAATCTTTAAAACAAATTGTCGGTTAATCCAATTTTTTTGCTTTTTTTTTTCTGCTTTTTCCTTTTTATTTTAAGGAGAAAGAGGGATATTCCAAAGAGTTGTTATGATCCAACCGATGGTCGCAGTGACGAGGGGGATCGTTAGATTATCATCTACTCTTGATGGTAATGCTTCAAAAGCCGTAACTAAAAGAGACCAAATGAGGGAAAGCATGATATTTTTTCCAACTGTCAAACCTATGACAAAGTGGAAAGGCAGGAATATGCAAAGAAAGCATGTAATAAAAAAAGCGCCAGACCCTTCATAAGTTTTGTTTTCTAGGAAGGGATGCTTCCCAAATTTAATGCCAATGATTGCTGAGAGGGGATCACTCGTGGCCAACGTAAATATCGCCACAACAGAAATAATTTTTGGAAAACTAAGTATCGTAAGGAGAAGACCCATAGCATAAGGTATCATGGCCGATTCTTTGAGCTGCTCTTCGGCCCTATAAAAATAGGAGCTGATGATGGAAAATGAGTCTGCATATTCAGGGTATTTGACTCTTAATTGTTCAAAAATGTAAAAAAGGCAAACCCCAATTCCTATTGTATGTACTGCAAATGAGTGTTCTACATAATGGAGGTAGAGTGTCGCGATGATGGACCCATTGGCCATATGAAAAATTCTTCTGGGGAGTTGAAGGTTTTTCCTCGTAGCTTTAAAAGTTGTTGATCCTTTTTCTTCCTCATCGGTTTCTTTTGTTTGAAAGTTTTTAACCTCAAGAGTTTTTTTCTCTTCATCATCCTTTGATGCTAGTGAGGGAGGTTTTGAGTTTTCTTGGTCCACAGGGAGTTCCCTTTGAGGTAAGATATGTATCCTTTTAATTATCGTTCCATTTAGTAATTTCATTTAGTGGGAATTAATGATGTGTTTTTCAGTGAAAATTGAGCGCGATTTAAAAAAATTGTCTGCATTTTTTAATGCAATGCCAGTTCCAAGGGCCTTTCAGAAATTAAAAAGAGGTACTCAGGAGTTTCCAAAGGTATTTAAGATTCCTGGGGAAGACAACATTATTTACCCGAATATATTTGCGCCTGTTATAGTCTATGCCAATGGTCAGAAACTTATCAGACCAATGAGGTATAGAATACGTCCTGCTGGCAGCCGGGAAGAGGTCCCCACAAAGTATAACCTTTTTAACGCTAGACTGGATTCACTTTTCAAGAAGAAAACTTGGAAGCGTCTTGTGGGAGTTAATCATTGTCTTTTTCCTTTTAGGGAGTTTTATGAATGGGTTCCAGGCGGAAAAAATGGAAAGAAGAGGCTTGTTACTTTTTATCCACTGGATCGGGAAATAATGTGGGCGCCAGGTTTATTTGATTCCTGGGTTTCTCAAGATGGGAGCTTGAGTTTTGAAAGTTTTGCCCTCATTACGGTTGATCCTCCCTCAGAAGTTTTTGAGCAGGGTCATGACAGGTCACCTCTGTTTTTAGATTTAGACTTTGTTGATGAATGGCTTACGTTACCTGAAAAAAAAGGTCCTATGAATTTTTTGGACGTTCTATCTAAGCGTCAGGAAGTGACTTATGGCCATTCTTATGGATAAGTTGTTTTTTCTTTTTTCCTTCGAGTGAAGAAGAAAAGCCAGGTTTGATAAATTATAAAAAGAAAGTGGATTCCTAATTCAGTCCAGAT
>DKQD01000093.1 GCA_002474345.1 Bacteriovoracaceae bacterium UBA7317 | reverse complement strand
AGAAGCAATAAAAATGAAAACTATTTTTTAGCGAACCTTGATAGCTTTGAAGGGAATTCTGGTGGTCCTGTGTTTAACAGCAAGGGAGACTTTGTTGAGGGAATCCTTGTTGGTGGTGAGGAGGACTATGTTTGGAGTGATAGGCGGGAATGTTTTAAGGCCAAAAGGTGCTTCAACTTAGGGTGTGAGGGAGAGGAAGTCACTCGGATCACATCTATAGACGTTCTTAGGGAAATTGTTGATTATTAGGAAAAAAGGGAGGTCTTCTTATAGGAGACCCTAAGTATTCGATTTTTATTTGAAAATTAAAATTTTTAATGTTTTTTAACATTGATTTAATCGATGTTTCAAGTTTTATTGTAAAATAGGGTCATGGAAGACGGTGAAAATTTAATCAAGTTTTTAAAGCACGGAATTTATCATAAAGGACAAGATCCTGAGAATCTATCGGGTTACGACAAACTTATTGAGTTTTATTATGGTCTTTATGAAGAGGAGCTCAAAGAAAGAGAGCTTTCTATAAAAGATCTTTTGGATAATGATCCACGCTTTGTCTATTTCCTTAAAGTTCAATACTTGATAACAAGAAGACCTGTATACTAATTAGTTTCTACTTCTTCTATCCCTACGGCCTCGTTCGAAGCCTTTCATAAAAGAAGACTCTATTTCAGCGTAATTTAAGTTTTAGGATTTTCCTTATTTGTTATGCCCCAGTGATACCCTCTCTGTTTTGTACAAAAGAGTTTGAGACCCTCCATGTGACCTTTTCCATACTGAATAGGGTCCGGCTTTATGTTGTACTTCAGGCATGTATCTTTGTGGTGGCTAAGCCTATTTTTTTTTAAACCAAAGTAAGCATCTTTTTTTCCAGCTTTGAACCAGTTGCCTTCTAAGCACTCTTTTTTAGAAATAGAGTGGTAGTTTAAAGAGATTGTTAAAAAGAAGATGGCCAATGCGTTACTCAAACTTTTTTCCTCCTCCTAAAAAGTAAGGGTTCCCTCTCTATTATAAAAGTTTTCAAAAAAAGAGGGAGTATAAAGTTTAGTAAACGGAATTTATTTTAATTTCAAACGGTCTTGTTAGAAGTAATCTCCTAGGTGTTTAATTGCATCGATTTTATGGCCCTTCCCCCTCCCTTTGGGATTCTTTTTTCCACTTAATTTTCCAGTTAGGTCATTTTGAAGGGAGACGTGAAAATCCCTCAGAGTTCTTTTTTCGAGGTCTTTAAAAACAATAAAATTGCCATGTTTCATAAGGTCTACTTTGGGAATACCTGGGTAGTCTTGCTCTCCTCTCATACAAAAACTGCAGCGGAACCGACTCGCAGCAGTCGCTGTAATGCTGACTCCTCTAGCATTTGTATAAGGGTTTGGGTCAAGGAGCGGAATAAAACCATCCTCACAATAATGACAAGGACCTTTCTCCTCCGCTTCTTTTAAGATTTGCTCATCTTTTTCTCTATAACTATGCTTAGAACCCGATGCCTTAAGGGCCTGATAAAATTCGCTCCATGTTGGGAAATAAGAGGACTTTTGAGCAATTTTTTTAAGGACGACCGAAACCTCTTCAGGAGTGGCCATATTTTCTTCCATAATATAATGGGCGTAGGTCGCCAATTTATCTGTAAAGTCCGGGTCTTTGGTTGTTGAAATATTGTTAAATAAGCTTTGTTTTTCTCTAAAGGCCTTTAAGAGGGCCTGAAATTGGTTGTGAGTTTCTCTTTTTCTTTGTTCAGACACGTCTTCGGGAGCTTTCTCCAAGACGTTTTCATTATACTCACTAGAATATTTATCAAGGTCGTTAGAGTTTGTTGCTTGGTCTTTTACGGTTGTATCAATAACCATGGCCATTGTTCTCATTTGGTCACCGAAAGTATTTAAGTCTAAATCAAGAATTTCAGATGAGGGGGATTGGCTATAGTAAACATCCATGAGGTTAGAGAACAATTTATCGTAATTTGAAACCCCCCCAAGTTCATTCAAAAGGTTTTCTGAAGCATAGATGGCCATATCAAGGGCCTTTTTTGACATCTTAGAAAAAAGGGTTTGGTCAGATTGAACATCCTCCCTTTTTTCAAAGGTTTCAATCATTGAATCCATAATAAATTGTACGCGCTTTTGATTATTATCCCTGAACATAACTCATTCCAATTTTTTTACTTTGACACAATGCCTAGCGGTTTTAAATTATTTTACTTGGAGTGGATTATTTACAACAAATTTTAAAGAAACATAATTAATATTTTGAGTAAAGATTTTCCCTTAATGAATTATTGTTTGACCTGTTTGAGTATTTGCCCAGAGAGCTATCTTTATCGCCTTGTGTTGCAGAAGGTAAACTTTATTTACTGAAGACTTCCTCCTTTAAAAAATAAAACTCAATTTATTGTTTTAAACCCTAACTCTATTTAAAAAGAGAGGATTTTTTGAATTGTGATAAAATTCTTCTAGTTTTTAATGCAGCAGAGTTTTTGATGGTTTCCTTAATAAATGGGATCTATTGAATGAAGAGTTTCCAAAAAAAGAAAGTTAATTCTCGGTTCTTTTTCCTTTTGTTTCTCTTTTTTCTTTTCTTTTCAGTGAGCACTTTTTCTCAGTCGAAAAAAGAAAAGCCACTAGATTACAACAAAGACCCAACAGCGGTTGAAGAAGACCTCGATGAGCAAGAAGGTAAAATTGCCGAAGGGTGGGGGAGTTTAAATTCGACGGTTGGAAGTGAAGTCGATAAAGCGGTTTCAAAAGATGCTCTGACAAACCACCTTTTTAATGAACTTGGTAAATTCTCAACAAGTTTTGACCTTGCCAAAGGAAGCATGGGGAAAGAGGGAGATGAGCAAGCTTCTCCTGTACCTGGTACGAGCCTGACTTATGGAGTAGGCCTTAGACTTCAAGTCTATAGAAAGGCCATCGCCAACAAAAATGTTAGATCGACCTACTCAGTTTATGATTATTTTAAATTGTCTATTGTCCCAAGTGTTAACCTTGGCTTTAGTCCTTTTTACGCTAAAGGTAACGCTAATATTGATCTTGAGTTTCAAAATGTTAGAACTGTTTCCCCAAGGGATTACAAGCTCTTTCCCCGTCTAAAAACTCTGATTAAACAGATAAAAAGAAAGTCGGATAAGGAGCCAAAAAGACCAAGCCACAATACGATCAAAGAGACAAACGAAGAGTTTAAGCACTTTATGCCCCCTAGTGATAAGGAAATTTTTGGTAAGGTTTACCTTGCCGGTATTTTAAACCCCATTACACAAACCTTAAGGCTTCCCCTTCGAACGGGTTTAGTAAAATACATGGAGCCTTATGAGGTCATGTCTTATAGTTTAAATGGTGGAGTTTATCTGGGTGTTGGTTTTGGAACCCCTCTTCCACCTCAGTCTTATTTTTTTAAAGTTTTCAGGTCTGGCATTGAGGGTGGATTTTTTGTTAAGGGTCAGCATCGAGTGACGGTTTTAAGAGAACCACCGGGACCTGGGAATGATCAATTTGTAAGAATTAAATTAACAAGAATAAAGCAGCGAGGTGTTCGAGGAACTCTAGGAAATACGGCAACGACAGACTTAAAAAGTATGATGAAGCTAGACAATAAAATAGAGGGGAATTTTATTTATAAAACTCTAGCTGGCATTCCAAAATTCAGGCCTTTTACCTATTCAATGGAAAAGTCTAAGGCCCTTGTTTATGAACAGGCCTATAGAGTTAATATCAATACTAAAGAAGGGGCCGAAGCCTATAACAAGGCTGCGTGGGGTGATTTTAGGTTGTTGGCAAAGTATTCTTCTAAAAAGGGGTTCATGAGTTTTGGAAAATTAAGTAAAAAACCTGTAGAGCGGATTTATACAAAAAAAGAAAAAAAGAATATTAAAAACCGAACCAAATATATGGAGCTTTTTTTAGTTTCTCTAAGGAAAAGTAAAGTGATTACAACAACTGAAACAGACGGTAATGTTGGTGGACAGCATGAGCATTATTTTGATACTGAGGTTATGTCTGAGAGGCAGAGAAAAATTCTTTTTGCTTTTAACAATGATAGGTCCCATAAATTTACTGTCCATATCGATCCGGAGAGGTTTAAGCACGAATTACACCGCAAAAATAAGGACCCGAACTCTCTATATGTTGTTGTCGAGGTTAAGAGGTCCAATGCGGCCATTACACCTAAAGAATATGTAGAGTTTGTTAAAGAAGTGGAAAGCTCTCTTGATATGCCGGGGATGTTTCCTCTTCCTCCTAAAGGGAAAAGAGGCTATTTCAAGGGAAATCTTGGTAAAACAGATTTGCAATACACTTTAAAAATAAACAGAATGCAAGTTGAAAAATTATTGAATTATCCAGTTGATAAAAAGTGGGCCGCTCTTATGAAGGCCTTTGATCAAAAAGATTGGGACACCAACGCGAAAAGAGTTAAGGCTGTCCTTAAGAGAATGGCCGTGTATGCAGGAACCATTCCTATGAGCATGTTAGGAAGTAAATTAAAAGAAAAGGATGATATTTTAGTTGCGATGATGAAATACCAAAGGTGGATGGAGTTGAAAAAAAGGGCGCGTTACCCTGGGAATACAGATAAAAGTCTTAAGGAGTTTACGGAAGAATTGGGAGAGTTCTTTTATTCGGGAGATTATGGACCGGAAATGATTAAGCTTTTAAGAGTTGTCTTAGATGGAGAAAAAATTCCCTATCAAGGTTACTTTAATAATAAGCTAATTAATGCCCACCGAACGTTTAAATTTAGAGATACTGGCAAGTTTGTAGACCCTAATATTATAAAAATGAAAAGAAGCTTTGATTATTACAGGCCTAATTGGGAAGGAATTCAGGTATCGGGGCTAACGGCAAGTCTCATAGGAAAGAAATTCTTTACGATCCGCTTTAGCTTAAAAAAGAAGCCAAAAACCCTTTATTTCAATTTAAGAAGAAAAGAAACTCTTAATTTTTTTAAAAACAAAAGCCTTGAAACGATTGTTATAAAAAATGATAAGGGACAGTTTAAAGAAGGTCTCAATATTATTCAATTTAGGATTGAGGATAGAAACCACCCCCTCCACTCCATTGTAGAACACTTAGTAATAAAAAAGAGGACACTTCTTTGGGCCAACCGCTACAGGTTGACTATGGCGGCTTCTGAAAATGGAATGCATTACGGAGATGCTGAGTGGACAGATTTTAGGACGAGGATCTTAAAGGGTGATAAGGCAGTTCAGGAGTTTAAAAAGTTTACCAATAAAAATTTTGAAATTTGTCTAGGGAAAACAGCAGCAGAACTTATTTTATTTTTAGGAGATAGACAATTTTTTGTTTGCCCAAAAGATGATGAAAGAAATGAAGATAGTACGTGTAAAAGGGGATTAAATCCCTACAAACACTCTAAAAATAAAAGTAAGAAAGAAAATACAGAACTTCGTAATGAATGGATTATAAAAAATTGCCCTAAAACCTCTGAAGCTGAAAAAATCAAGAAGTTAACTGAAAAGAGGAATGTGTGTCGGGGAATGAATGGAAAGTCTATTATTACTCATTTAGGAAAAAAGCCTTTTTATATGTGTGACCTTGAAAGTAAAGATAGAGATGCAAGAGGTTTTTGCAGATCAGGTTGGAGGCCTTATAAAGCATCTTTAGAAGATCATGAAGATGATCCTTTTAGGGCCCGGAATGAATGGATTATGCAGTATTGCCCACTTTGATTTAGATAAATAACCTCATATTAATGCCAAAGATACGAAGCTAATTATATTTTTCCTTTTCTTTTTTGACAAAATATTTTTCGAAGACTTTGCTAAAAAAGTAAGAGAAGAAGGCCAAAATTGTAATAAGCGCCATGACATATTTAAATTGATTAAAAGGGGCTTTCAGTAACTCATTTTGGTCTTTAAAGAGGTAAATAGTGTAGAAGAGAAGGCCTCCAAGGAAAATGACCTCAATAGATGTTTGAATGAGGATTCTCTTTTTAGATAATCCAAACTCTTGTTTTATCTGAGTTTTTTCAAGTCTTTTTAATTTTCTATTTAAAAGTTTTATTACAGTATCTTTATCGTCCTTTATATCTTGTGAATTTACAGGTGACTGATCTTCCCCATCTTCCTCGAAATATTTTGGCAGGATGGAGGCCGGAAGATTACCTTTTTTAGTTTGGTCGACTCCATTTTCTTTAAGAAATTGAACTGAAAACTCATTAAGCTTTTTGTTAATGTGAGTATCGGCCTTAGGCATCCCATAAGTTATTCTAAACTCTTCCGGTATTAAACTTTCAACTTTTGATAGAAAATGAGTCCAATTAACGATGGGGGTTTCAATAAAATCTACAGCAGGGTCATCTATGTCTGGATCCTTATCACCTAAAAGAAAGATAACTGAGCTTCCTTCTGTTTTACGGATTTCTTTTACAAGTGTAAGGCCATCCATAACAGGCATATTGATATCTGAAATAACAAGTCTATGGAGGAAGTCTCCTTTCTGTCTATGTCTGTGATAAAACTTTTCAAATTTTTCTAATGCTTTGCTTCCATCAGTTGCAAAGTCAATATTAATGGGGATTTGAGGGAATCCGTTTTTGACCTTATCAGCATAAACAGAGGCTTGAGATTCATCATGCGAAACAAAGAGGATATAAAAGATCTTTCTCATTCGCCTTGACCTTTTTTAAGTCTTGCCAACTCTTCATTGGTTGACCTAATTCTTTTTGAAAATATTTTGAACATATCGACCATTTTATTAGGCTGTTGTCTCATAACACCTAAAAAGAACTCTCTATCAAAGGCCACACATGCTGTTTGTTTTCTTGCCATGGCAGAAGCAGTTCTTTGTTCATTCGTCACGAGTCCGATTTCTCCTACGAGGTTTCCTTCCTGGACAGATTTAACTGGTATAATATTATCGTCCTTAAATATGAGTACCTCTAATTCTCCAGACTCAACTAAAAGAGCCGTTGCTCCTTTCTCTCCTTGGGTCATGCATATTTCACCTGCTTCATAAACTATGAAGTAAAAGGTTTCTTGAAAACGCAATATTTCTCTGTCTTTAATTTTTCCAATAAAATTATCGTAGTACGCCCTGATATCAAGGAAGGAGGGAGTTATGTCTCTTCCTAGAGATGGGCTGTTAAATTTAGAAGCAAGCTCTCGAAAACCGATCTCTTTAATATGGTCTTCAAACTGTTTGGGGGCATTAAAAAAAACGGAGTCAACCTTTTTGGTTGCAAGAATATTGAGAAGTCCTTTGAAGATGGACTTAATTAGTAGGTCATTTAGAGAATAGTCCTGGGAAATTGCGACAATATCTATAAAGTAGGCCACACCTTTCATCTGATTAAAAGATTCTGAATAATCAAAAATCAAATTGAGAAGGTCTATTTCATCCTTACTAAACTCTGCACCAGCTTTTTCGGGGTCTTCGTAAGGCACCGCCCTTAATGTGGCAACGGGTCTGCCCGTATCATAAGCGATCATATTGACTGTATCAGGATAAACATCAAAAAAGTCTGAAACCTTTTTAGTAGAACTGAAGATTTTACTGACATTTTTTTTGGATTCCTCTAAGACCAGGTACCTGAGTCTTAATGAATCATTGATCTCTTTTGTGGATTCAGCTTTTTTTATCAAAATGGCCATTTCTCTTCCTCTTCACTTCAATAATTTAAGGTTATCACAAAAGGATGTTTCTAACCTAAGACAAAAACTTTGAATTTTCATTTTGTAAAAAGTTTTGTTATTAATTTTGTAAGGATCTTAGAAGAAAGTTTTAGTTGATAACTTTCTTAAAAAAGCTCTAGAAGGAAGAAAAGTATTTTTAAGTGGATAAAGTATAGGTTAAAAACCTTCTTGCTCTAGTTCTTTTAGAAGTCTTTCCGCTTTTGAGGAAATTTGTGTGGGAACTTGACTTTTCAACTCGATAATAAGGTCTCCGCCACTTGGTGATTGGCCCCTAAGCCTCATTTTACTTCCTGGCTTTGTTCCTCTTTTTATAGAAAGTTCTAGCCGTTTTCCTGAGTGGACTTTGACCCTAAGAGTGCATCCTAAAAGAAGCTTTGTAAGGGGTAACTCTTGAGATACATGCATATCTTGCTTTGTTTGGTGATGATAGGAACTTCCTCCAAAGCCTCTTTGAGCTCCTCCAAAGCCTTGAGATTGAAAGTTAGAAAAAATATTGTCAAACATACCACCTGCACTGGATTGTCCTCCATTTCCAAAAATATTACCGAAGGGGGAGGATCCATTGCCGAACATCTCTTTGAGAATGTCTTGGACGTTATTGAAATTGGCGTTACCGCCGCTTTGAAAGTCGTTAAAGCCTTTACCAAATTGGTCGTATTGAGACCTTTTCTTATCATCGCTTAAAACTTCATAAGCCTCGGATGCTTCTTTAAACATTTGTTCAGCTTTCTGACCAGAATTTCTATCAGGATGGTACTTCATGGCCAACTTACGATAAGCTTTTTTAATATCATTTTTTGAAGCGTTTTTAGGGACCCCTAAAGTGGAATAGTAGTCACGGCTCATAATAAGTTTCTCTCTTTCCTTTTTGAATAATTTGATAAAACGGAGGGGTAATCCCCCTCCTACAAACTTAAATTAAGAAATAGCAATTGTCTTTGGCTTTTTCGATTCAGGGATTTTATTAAAAAGATTAATTGTCAAAATACCATCACTCATTTCAGCGTTTGTTGCTTCTACTGTGTCTGCTATCGAAAATTGTCTTTTAAACTTCCTCGCTGATATGCCTTGGTGAAGGTATGTCCCTGACTCCTCTGTTTTGTTGGCCCCTTCAATCGTAAGGTTTCCATCTTCAATTGAAATCGTTATGTCCTCTTTTTTAAATCCAGCAAGGCAAAGTTGGATTTTGTAGTTTTCTTCATCTAGTTTAATGAGGTCATAATGTGGGAAAGTAGATGGCTTGGAATCAAACATAGAATCGAAGCGGTCAAATATCGACTCAAAACCAACAGTAAAAGGGTCAAGGTGGGCTAATTTTCTTGTTCTCGGTAACATAATAAACTCCTTAGATTAAGCAAGTTAACAAGTTAATAAATTTTGTGAGTAAAAGTCGTCTCTTTAAGCCCGTCTTTCATCCACATAATGAAGTTGGGAGCCGTTTTTAAGGTGTCAAGGTTATCATTTACCTAATAATTAAAAACACAAAAAGAAGTGGAAGCAATGTCGTTAATTATTGAGAAAACCAATTAAATAAAGTTATGGTATAAAAACCAGAAAAAATCCGATTAATCTTAAATTCCAATTATTAAACAAAAACTATTTACTAATTGTTGGAAAAGGCCTTATAAACATTGAATAAAGCCTATCTAGCTTTTGTTTTATTCCTGAATATAAAGATTTACTATTATAATGATTAGTGTCAATTTAAAAATGAGGCTTTTAGAGATTGAGCTTTCGTTTTATCGAATTAAAGAATAGAGACGTCCTTTAAGGCAAACTTCTTTTTTTAAAAAAAAATCAAGGTTAATTATTAAGGAAAAGTAATTGGAAAAAAAAAGTATAAGTAATATCAATGTGGCTTACTTGGGTGAAGATGAACTTTACTTTCAAAAGTTAGTTACTCATTTTAAAAAGGTTTATCCAAATCTTGTGCTTAATTTTTTCAATAAAAAGGTAATTGATAATTTAAGCGCTTTTAAGTTAATGACAGATTTGGTGACCTTAGAACTTAATATTTTATATATTGATTATTCACTTTATTCAGAAAGTTATCTGAAACTAGCAAAATTTATAAAAGATCAGGCAACAACAAGGAGAATACCTTTAATTGGTCTAAGCGGTTTAAATAATACAAACGAAGAATTTTATAGGGGTTTAATTGCTGGCTTTAACGTTATTTACAATAAAAGTATAGAAGTAACTGATGCTGTTTTTCATGGAATGAAGTTGGCTTACCCTGATGTAGCAAAAATTCAAAAAGTTGCTCTAGTTGATCAATTAATTTTCCCTTTAAAGGCATTTCACTTTTTTAGAGTTGGTTTTGTAACACCTGAATATATTCATGTCGAATGTAATTTAAAACTAGAGATTGGTGAAGAGGTTTTAATTTCAGGAGGGATAGTGGATGAATTGAAAGGTAGCCATTTTAAAGTAATAAGAAAAATAGAGGAAAACTTTTATTACAATTTTAGTTTTTCTTATGACTTAAAGTTTTTAAACCCAAAGTTAGAAGATGAATTAGGACCTGATGAGCTTGAGAGGTTAAATCCGGATGAAAAATTGAAGAAAATGGAAAAATTAGAATTAATGAAAAAGAAAGAGAGGGAAAATTGGTTTGATAACAAAAACAAACCTTCTATTGGGAAGAGAGTAAAAGTTTTATTTTTTGATGAAGACTTAGAAATATTAAAACAGACCCAAAAACAAATTGATGACTTTTCCTATTCAATAAGAGTCCATCAGTTTATGGATGATGAGGGTAAAGTTATCAAAGAAGTCATGCCAAGCATAATTGTGTTTTCTAAAAAGAAAGTAAGAAATCCAGCGAAATTTTTTATACCAAATGATTTACAAGCTTTTAGAAAAGTAATTGAATTAATTAAAAAAAGCAAAGGTTTTTCACCTTTTATTATTATATTTAACGAAGATGAAGATTTATCCAATTTAAAGAAAAAATTAAATTATGAAAGAGTTTTGCCAATAAAAAAAGAATTTTCCCTACAATTGACTTCAGACATAATCAAGAGTTTTGAAGAAAAAGAAGGTCGGCAATTAACTCATGATCCATCCTTAAGTTTTGCAAAAACTGAAAAGCGTTATTATTTAGACAAAAAAGATATGAGGAGTATTGTAAAGAGTGAGCATGATGTTGAAGTTCATTCTATGTCTGAAACTTTTTTTTCTCTTACTGCTCCATCTAGTATTTTAGAAAGAACAGTCGTTAAAATTGATGACCCCTTTGAAATGGGTCTTACATTAATAACTAAGGAGAGTGAGGAAAAATCGTGTATGGCCCTTGTTAATGGAATAAGTTCAAAGAATATGGCCGAGTTAAGACAGCTTGTTAATAAAATGATTAAAGATAAGAAGGAAACGCCTGAAGAAGAATGACCTCCAAATTAAAGAGGGTGAAACAAGGCATTTTTTCACGGCCTTACCTCAATAAAATACATTAAAAGATGAGCCTAATTATATATCGTCTAATGAATGCTTTTTTCTTAAATTGTTAATTCTTCCCTCATATTTCTTATTAGCTAAAAACCTATCAAAAGCTTCAATAATATGATGGTGATTAAGGGTTGAGAGGTGGTAGTTCGACTTGTCAGAAGGAAGGTTTTGATTAAAAATTAAGGCATTTTTCTTTGAAATCTTCCCTTTTTCTAATAACTCTTTTTGTTTGTGAAGCCCAACTTGGATATTAACATACGCACCATCGAATTTACCTTTAGCTATAACACTGATGACTTTAGTTAGTGTAGGAAAGTGTTGAAGGAGTACTTTTTTGTTTTTTATGTCTCCTAGGTATGGGTAGGGTGTGAAGCCTAAAACTGTGGCCATCGTTTTAAATTTTTTATTTTTAGATTTCCAGTTTGGATGTGCCAGAATGCCATCTATGAAAGGAGTGACTGGTGAGCTATATCTAAAACGAGCAAACTTTTTTAGGTCTTCTTTTTTCTTCCCTTGTCCCCAAAATTTGTTATCAGGATACTTGAAATCTATTCTGCCATCCAAAAGGCTTGTTAAAAGACGTTTGACTGGGAGTGGTTTATATTTAAAATTAATTTTTAGAAATGACCTATTATTTTTTTCTGCAATGATTTTTTCCTCAGTATTGTAATATTCCTGAAATAAATCGAATATATCTCTCCCAAATCCTTTGTAAACCAGTTTTTTATTTTCTTTTTTTACATAAAAATGTGGTGCGTATTGGAG
>DKQD01000071.1 GCA_002474345.1 Bacteriovoracaceae bacterium UBA7317 | reverse complement strand
TGGAACTGGGATTCTGTTTTAAAAGTCAACGACCTCACTAAAGAGGTCACTGATTTACAAAATGAAAAGGCGAACCTCATTTCCAAAAAAAATGAGCTGGAGGTTTTGGCCAAAGAACTTCAAACTGCTAAGAATCACTTAGAAGAGGAAGTCATACTTAAGAATAAAGATATACAGGATCAGAAAACGGCCATTGCCGTTTTAGAAGAGCAGCTTAAGGGTGAAAAAAGTAGGGTTGAGGAGTATTTGACAAGAATAGAAAAACTAGAAAGTGGAGCTGGAATTGTTGTCTCCCCTGCCAAGCTTTCAGATGTTGGACTTTATGAGGTTTTAACGAGTGGGGAAAGTAAATTAAGTTTGAGTGTGAGGAAGTTACTTTATAATAATTATCAAGAAGAAAAGTTTTATAAAGGTTGTCAGGTGGTCGATGCTGATTGCGGAGAGGTCGCCTCTTCAACAACATACTCCATACAAACGATTAGTACTCTGCTTAAAAGATTAGTGCTCCCTAAAAAATATTCAATTAGTTATAACCATACTTTTCCTATCATCCAATCCATCGCTATCCGTTTAAGTACAATAAGTAGAAGTAACAAAGGTACAAAAAAAATTATTAGTCTTTTTAATAATTACTGTTCTGAAAGAAGAAAAGAAATTTCAAATGAAACAAAAAGAGGTATCCAAATCATTAAAAGTGGCCATGAAGCTAACAACAATTCAACTTTTAGCTCAACTAACCTCGTTAATGCGGCTTCAAAGGTTGGTAAGTATGGTCAGCAAGCATTGACCTTGATGGCCACACCGGGGGGAGCTGTGTCACAAGCTTCTCTTAAAGCAGGCTTGTTTAAGGCAACAGGAAAACTCGGATCCGCCTTCAAAAATGCGAGATTTGCACGTAAGACGTTAGGAAAAGGATACGATAATTTTTACAAAAGTCGAAGTGGATGGACACAGTTAGGGATGCTTGGAGGTCAAAAAGCCTTAAAATCCGTTAACATTGAAGTAGATAAACAAGACACTTGGTATGGAAGGCTCGCTGGGACCTTTACTGGAAAAACATGGGATAGTATCTCTAATACTTGGAAAAAAATTGTCAAACAAGATCAAGCAAATGAAATACTAAAGTATAAAGGCGAGCGGTACGAAGTTTGGGCCGGTGCAAGTCAAACTAGTTTTAGTAACGACCATGCTAAAGCATGGTGGAACAAATTTAATGATGATCATGGAATAAATGCTGAAAATATAGATGAATCTTTAAGAAATAAGTTTGATGAAGTACTCAAAATGCCACCAGGTCCTGGGAGAAAAGAAGAACTCGTCAAAGTTGCTAAAGAAGTTTTAGAAAAAAGAAGAAATGAATGTAATAAAAGTCCCAGTCTCAGTGAAAGTTGTAAAGAGTCCTTAGATGCCATTTCGAATACTTTAGGCGAAGTTATGGAAGAGACTCATAAAAAAAATAATAATAATCCTGAAGAAACAAAAAAAGAAATTACGAAAAGTAGTGAAACTGTAAAAAATGACCCGTCTACAACAAAATCCTTTTCAAATAATAAAGATCCTGATCAATCTTTTGAAGATAAATTAGAAAGTAAAATCATTTTAGAAAAAACAGCTGAAAAAGCAGCTGAAAAAGTTTTTAAAAAGTATCTTACAGGACCAGGAAGTTTGGCCGAAAAGCAGAAAAAAATAGCTGAAGAATTAAAAAACATCAAAAATGAAATGAAGGATTTAAAAGGAGAAATGGAATTATTGACAAGTGTTGTCCTCATGAATGCAACTCCATCTCAGAGAAAGAAGTATTATGAGGGGAGACTAAAAGATGCCGAAAGCAAAGGTGCTGATGCTGATACCATAAAAAATTTGAAAAACCTCATAAATACTGAGCAAGCTAAGATAGATTATCAAAAAGAACTAGAAAATTTTCAAAAAGCCCTCGCAACTATGAACGAAGCCGCTAAATTTTTCAGTACCGTTTTTAAGTTAGACCCTTCATTTGTCTCAAACGTTGGTAAGATAACAAATGTCATGAACTCTTTTCATCAAATAGATATCAATTGGAGCTCTACTTTGAATACAGCGGGTAAGGCCCCAGGCCTATTAGGAAATTTTTCAGCTAACCCAAACTTATATTTTGCGGCGGCCAATGCAGTTTTATCTCTTTTTTCATCTGGAGGGAAAGATGCAGCCACTCAAAGGCATGAGCAGGTTATGGAAGGCATTCAAAAGATTCTTGAAGGAGTTAATGAGCTTCTTAAAGGTCAGCATGAAATTAAAAAATCACTCGCTGAAATAAGAGAAGAAGCTTTTAAATATCATAAAGAAGAAATGGAAAAGTTAGGGCTAATCCATGATGACCTATTGGCCAATCTAAAATTATCCAATATGATCGCTCAAGACGAGCAATATTCCTGCGATTCTTTTTTTACCGCAATGAGTGGCCCATTCTCTTTTAATTCAAATGTCGGCCCCCACTCTTATGAGCTTGTTTCCCAAAAGGGTAGAAATCTAACACCTCTTTTAGAAAGTGATATCCCTTCATTTTCAGAAAGAAGAAAGCGATTTAATAACCAGTCTCATTTATTTTCAACATGCATTAAAGGTATTAACGATTTATTTACTTCAAATAAGAATGAACTCTTTAAGCTTAAGTACTCAGTTGACGGAGGTGATTCTTATACATTAACCAATTTTACAGACAACTGTCCCATTGCTGATGGTGATACACGAAGTGATCGAGGAAAATGCCTCAATGATACCTACAAAAATTTCATTTGGCCTGCCACTATAAACTATTTTAGAAACTATAGGGGAAGTTCATTTTCTTCCCTTCAAGACAATTACGTTCAAGATAAAAACTTTCATCACCAAACCTTTCTTTCCATGATGGAACCCGTTTACACCGTTTTTGAAACTGACCTTCATTATTCAGTGGCGCCTCTTGTAGCAAAGTACTATGAGGTCAATGGAGATATTAACTTTTTTCATAGTGCAAAAAATTTAGATGATCCCCTAGATTTTTCAAAACTTAAAATTGCGACTGAATACCTCTTAACTATTTTACCTTATGCTGAGCTTGCGGTCAGAGATGAAAATAATAAATATTATATACCAAATTTGAATGAGCTCGTTTCTCACAAAAAAGATAATTTCGATCATAACTTACGGTATAGCCTAGACTATTCTATTAAAAGATTAAAAATTGCTGTCGCTCAAGAAGTTTTTATTTCAGGTCCACCTTTATTTGAAATGATGCTTAATAACCTCTATCCCGAGTTTATTGAAAAAAGTTTTAATATTTTTAATAACCCACAGGACGATACGGATTCTGGTGTCGAGGAAGATAATGAAAATTCTGATGAAACTCCTCTTTACATTTTATCTTCAACAGTTGAGAAAATTAAAGGAGAAGGTAAAGGAGAAGAAGAAGAAGAAGATCTTCCTATTTCTTATAAAACCACATTAAAACTAAGCAAAGAAATTCCTTTCGAAGATTTAAAAGACGTTACTCTAACTTTTTTTGGACCAAACTTATTATCTCCACTATTCATAAAGACAAATATCACCCTCCAAAAAGCAACTGATGATCCTAATTCATTTGAAGGAGAAATCACCTTCGAAGACTCAATTTCAGATAATTATTCCATAGACAAAGTACAAAAAAATTCAATTTTGGTGAGGTGGAATTTTAAAGACAGTGAGGACAATATCCACCAAAGTGACCTTATTGCGATCAAAGGAAGTCGAATTTCTGATTTAAAAAACAAGTTTAATTTAGCCGAAACAGACACCGTAACTGATGAAAATGAAAATGGTTCAACAGAAGATGAGTTTAATATATTCCTTAAACAGTCTAGAGAATCAGAATGTGCCTTCGCTAAAAATAAAAGGATTGCAACGATTTGCCTCCTCACTTTAAATCCCATTTTAAGGAAAAATTTCCTTATTTATGCCCTTAATAAAACAATGAAAACAAACTCTTCTATTTTTCTTTATGAAGCAGGAATCAATCTAAAATCATTTGATTCAACCTTCATCGATAAGGCCTTTAATATAAAATGGCCATTCCACTATACCCCAGAGAAAAATGATGATGAAGAAGATGAAGAGGAAAAGCCTTACTTAGGACCCCTTAAAACGCCTCCAGTGGGTATGTCTTTAAAGTTTGGTGAGTTTTATTTTCCCGTTCCTAAGTCAATTGATTTAGTTAACGGTTACATTTCTTACCGGCCACAGCTCTCTGAACTTCAAGAACAAATTTCCAGACTTGAAAGTTATATTGTCGACTTAAAGTTTCAAGAGTCGGATGAAATTAGTGATCCAAATGAAAGAAAGTTACTTTATAAATCTTTATTTATGAAATGATATTTTTTATAAAAAGGAAAAGAAAAATGGAAACAACGAATACTTATAATAAGAACTTTAATTTAAAACGGTTTTTTGTTTTTAGAGTTATTTTCTTTTTCCTACTTAGTATGAATCTCTATGCAATGAATGAAATCGAAGAGGGCGATTTAAGGGCATATATTAAATCCACAGCGGGAACAACAATCATCAAAGAGTTAGGGAAAAACATTGATGGTAGAGTTCTTGTCGGCTCCTTTTGTAAAAAATGGAATTGCTGGAATAAAAATGTGTTTTATCCCAATTGGGGCTTTCACAGCCAAAATTCTAATTTCAATTCCTGCCAGCCTAATAAAAATGACTCGTTTTCGGGAGCAGTATGGGCATGTCAAGAAAGAGTAGATATCTATATTCCCGACACAAAAGGCGTAGAAACCGCCATAGAAAATATGGATAAAAGTCTCAAAACAGCGGTTACTAATGGTCTCTCAAAAGATCCTATCACCACCCTAACATCAAAAATTGAAGCGCTTGAAGAGAGAATTAAAGAGCTTGAGAAAAATAAGGATTCAACCGACAATACGCCCTAAGTTGACCCCATCGGGGCGCAAAAGGGTTGTACTCACTCTAACTAGCTTTGTAGTGGCCTAATTTTCCTTACCCTTATAAAAGTCTTTAAAGACCTTCCTCAATGAGGGCGGACAAAAGCGAGGTCAACTTTTTGAGGTCCTCTAAAGAAATATTGTGAAAAAGAGCAATCCTAAACTGATTCCGTCCTAACTTTCTATAGGCATCAATTCCATAGACAACTTTTTCTTCTTCTAAGGCCTTGATGATCCCACTCACATCCACTTTAGAGTCGACGTCAATTGTCGCAACAGCGTTTGAGCGGTAGATTTTTTCTTCAACATAACAGCTTAAGTAAGGCTTTTCTTCTGCCCAACCGTAAACGTGCTCTGCTTTGAGGTTAGCGAGCTCTAAAACTTTATTAAAGCCCAAGGCCTCCATTTCTTTCATTTGTTCATGAAGAAAGAAAAGAGTTGAAATAGAGGGTGTGTTATACGTTTGGTTTTTCTCACCATTATCAAGGGCCGTCTTCCAACTCATAAAATGAGGAATAAAACGAGGTTCACTTTCATTTTGGGATTCCTCATGAAGTTTCATGGCCCTTTTAACGGCTTTTGGACTCATGATGGCGACATAAAGGCCGCCTTCACTGGCAAAAACTTTTTGAGGTGAAAAAAAGTAGAGGTCAACTTGGGAAATATCGCAAGGAACCTGACCACCGCCACTTGTGGCATCAACAGTTAAAAGAGTCTCTTCACCCACTTTTGGAAATTCTGGAACGATGACTCCCGTTGAAGTCTCGTTTAGAGTACACGCTATTAAGTCATACTCATCATCCGCTTTTGGAGTGATTCCTTTGCCGTATTCTGCGGCTTTTTTATCGGTCTCCGTCCAGGGAATGACGCAAGAAGATTTATACCATTTATCTGAAAACTCTCCACAAGTGTAGTGGAGGGCCTTTTTTTCAACGAGGCCAAAGGAAATCATGTCAAAAAGGAAGGTTGCCCCACCATTTCCTAAAATGATTTTATAATCATCTGGAATTTTAAAATAGCTTCGAAGATCATCTTGAATGCCTTTGACTAAATTCCTTACAGCGGGCTTTCGATGACTTGTCCCGAGAAGGTGGGCCCCTGTTGCCGTCAATTTTTCCAAAAAGGAAACGGGTATAAGGGAAGGACCTGCTCCAAAGCGAGGGTCTGAGGGAAACTTATCTTTATGTGCCTGCAAATTGAATGACATATTTAAAACCTTGGATAAAATGATGACAAATAATGCCACTTAAGCAGCATTTTCTCAAACGAAAATTTACTCTTGTCATAGCCTTTTATTTAGACAAAAATTTTTGCAATGAAATATATTACTCCGTCTAAAAAGACGCACCTCATATTGCTGGTTTTTCTTTTTGAATTCTTTCTTATTTTTCCTCTCTCTTATGGATCGACTGAAGAAAATGGGGCCAAAAAACCTTCTAAGGCCTTTTGGAGTGTTGGAAACACCACTATGTTTCCAGGTAAGGTTCAAATTGATAAAGAGGGAACAACAGAAACTTTTAACTTTAACCCTACTTTTTCTTTTGGGCTTGAATACCCTTTTAGAGAAACCCTTTTAATTATTCCAGAGCTGGGCCTCAATTTTTCTGGCAATGGACGCCACGCTGCTGTTTCACGATCCACTTTTTTCATCTCAACAGATCCTGGAAAGCGCTTTAAATATTTTCTTTTGCATACGGGAATTGGTCTTCACTGGACCTTTATTGATGGGCCTGGCGGAACGGAAACACTGAATAATGGAAATTCTTCCACCGCTTTTTACCTTCCGGAGTTCACTTCAATTTCAAGCAACCTGACTTGGACTCATGGAATTGGATTTCCACTTGATTTTATGTTTGATCAAAAAAATGCGGTCCTTAAGTTAGACTCTGCCCTCTATAATCCCTTTGACTCTCTTAAAAGGGCCGTTACTTATAGAATCGCCCTCCAGTTTTCGTTTTCCGTAGAGGGATTACCAACATTTTTTAATGGAGATTAAATAATGTTTAAATTAAAAGCATTCTCCTTCTTATTTTTTTTCGTTTTTCACATAGCACTTGGGCATTCCTTCACATTTAACAACAATGCCGCTGCTGCGTTTGACAAAGATGAAATCACAGTTAACGTCAACGACACAGATTGCGCTGGAGCTGACAGCGGCGACTCCAATTATGCTTGTAATTCAGACTTTATCACGCCTCAAAAGTTATTAGACCTAACCGAAAGGGCGATTAATAGGTTTTGGAACCGAATCCCCACAACAAGGCTCAATCTGGTCAGGGGCTCTCTCGTATCTAAGGGAAACACATTTAGAAGAGGACAGCTTTGTAACGAATCTTATGCATCAGGAACTTGTACACCCAATACAGCATTAAAAGTAAGCTCAGATATTTTAATTTCTTGTAATTGCCATAAGAATAATTTTGGAGACAGTAACGTTGGTATCCTTGGTGTTACAATCCCTAACAACTATGACGGAGTCGCTATCAAAGGTTCTCTGATCTTAATCAACGGAAGGCATGATGGCTTTCATAATTTAACGGATAATGAGAAAATCAATGTTATAGGCCATGAAATTGGTCACGCACTTGGGCTTGGCCACAGCCCTGTTGAAGATTCCCTTATGTATTATAGTAATATCGGAAAACGTGACCACTTGGGGTGGGATGACTTGGATGGAATTTCCTACCTTTACCCATCTTCTCAGCCCTTGAACCTAAATTGTGGAACCGTTAGTCTCAAATCACCAAATGATTCAGACTCTTCAGAGTCAAACTCAGGCCCAAACAATACAAGTTTTTTCCTTTTAAGCTTCTTCTCCATTGTCTTTTTAGGTTTTATTTTGAGGTATGGCCGAAGAAGGTTTTTTTAGGAGTTTCCAAAAAGCTCTCTAAAGTGCTTCCCCCTAACCTTGTAGTTTTCATATTGATCAAATGATGGAAACGCAGGAGAAAAAAGGAGGTGCCCCAATTGATCTTCTTCAAAGCTTGAAACAATGTTTTTAACAGACTCCAAAGTGTAGCACTCCTTAAACGGTAGCCCTAAACCTTCAAGTTCTTCTGCCATGGAAGCTGTTGTTTCACCAATAAGAAAGATAGTCCGGATGGCCTCTTTGAAATCTAAGAGTTCATGAGGGACGGAGTCTCCTCGACCTCTTTTAGCTCCTCCTAAGATGAGGTAAAGGGAAGCATCGTTTTTATCATGAAGGGCCCTTAAAGCTGTAAAGGTTGCATCCCAGTTAGTACTTTTTGCATCGTTAAAACAAGAGAGTTTAAGCGGTGAGGGAACGTATTGAAGGCGGTAATCGACTCCTAAAAAGTGATCAATGGCCTTTTGAAGCCCTTCTTTGGTGGCCCCCATTTTAAACGCTATATGGGAAGCAAAAAGAAGGTTTTGCAAATTGTGAACGCCCGGCAATTTAAAAGAGGAAA
>DKQD01000050.1:10718-30509 GCA_002474345.1 Bacteriovoracaceae bacterium UBA7317 | reverse complement strand
TCTGACCAGACTTTTCTAATTCGCTACATTTTTTTATCCAATCCCACATTGTTGAGCTCATCCCAAGAAATCTATTTTTTTATGTATGAAAGACTTCAAAATGAATAACTAAACCAAAGGGGCTAAAGGGAGCAAGCAAAAAACGTTATAATTGGTAATTTAAACCCTCTAAAAGGCAAGTGAGGATCGATTTTTGAACTTTTGTAAGTTGGTATGTTTTGGCCATAATAATAACTGGGCTTTTATTGATGCTTGCAGTAGCAAGGAGTTCGCCTTTAGTGGAGTCATACTCAATTAGTTCGAGTTTTGCAGAAAAGTGGCTTTTATATTTTTCCATAAGAGCTTTCTCAAATTCTCCCCCATCTCTGGTTTCAGGAGTCCGATTTCCCTCAACTTTCATTTGAATAAGATGATTCTTTGATTTTTCACCACTATTTTGAACATCATTATAAATAATCTTGAGAAAAGAGGTTCCCAAGTTAGATTTGAGGGTAAACCAAAGCTCCTCAAAAAAGGTTGCTCTATCGTTGGGAAGCAACTTTTTTAAGTGCTCAATGACGGTAAAGAGTTCGTCCAGTAAGCCAATATTATTTCTGAGAAGCCATTGGCTCCACATTTGATGAAAGGAATCCAAAACCTCTTCTTTTGTCGATATCTCAAAAGAATCGTAGTTTACATCAAAATTAGTACTCTCAACAATAGGATAAAACTTATGATAGCTCTTAAGAGACTCAAGAAACTCTTGAGATTCTTTTAACTCAGGGTCAAAAAGTAGTCCCTGAAGAGACTCTTCTTCTAAATTGATAATATCTATTGTTTTGGACTCATCTTGCTCTTTATGATTGGAAAAATGCCTTATAAGAACTCTCTCGCTCGATTTTATATAGCCAAGGGAAAAATCCATTTTAAACTCCGATTTTAGTGCGCTATGCATTGGAAAAAAAAGCCCCTAGAGGTTCTTCTTTGATCTTTATAATAAAATTATGCTATGGAGAAAATATCTATTTACGTCATTTTAATTTTTTTCCTCAATTTTACAAATGCTGTGTGTCAAGATGAACGCTTATTTCGTGACCTTATGGGCCAAGGTGCAAAGAAGCCTTTTAGTGAGAGTGTTCTAAAAAAAAGAGTTCATTGGCATGCTTTATCGCCTTTCTATGAAATTGAGATGGACGGTCTTCCCGGTAAAGAAAGTTTTCGAGTTGAAAAAAGAGATGGAGAGGATTGGTTTAGCCTTTTTAATCAATATAAGGAGAAAATATTTTCTAAAAAGTTAGACTCCTTAGGAAAAGATTCCAAAGTGTTCAGAGTTTCCCAGCGTGTTTTATCAAAAGACTTAAAAACTCTTATAGTTTATTTTTATAATGGATTCACAGATGTTCTTAACTTTGAAGGAAAAGGACGGCTTTATTTTTTTACTTGGGAAGACAATAATTTAAAGACTTTAAATAGCTTTAAAGGACCCATTTTTTGGCACGAGTTTTCTCCAAGAAATGGTTACTATCATAGAAGGGTATATGATTTAAGCTTGTATGACAGTAATGGGGATGGAATTAAAGAAATTATTGTTAAACATGGTCCTACGACTAAGCTGTTCTTTTATAAAAAGAAAAAAGGGTGGCAACGTTTCTAAGCGGCATTTTTTTTGTTGCTGCTTCCATCGTCTTGATTGTCATCATCAGTACTATCTTTACTATCGGCGGTTCTTTTTTCTTTTTGGTAATTACTTTCTTTCCCTCCTTTTATCAATCTCAAATTAGGCTTTCTTGGATCCTCTTTAGAGTTAATGAGAATTCTATTCCAGAGAGCAAAAGGAAGAGACAGAAGAAAGAGGAGAGAAAAAATTTGAATGATACTTTTTACAAAAGCTTTATCTGTACTCTTAGGAAGAATCTTAAGTTGGCTTGATCTGAAATCAAATCCCTTAACTCTGTTTGAAGGTACGATAGTTTCTTCATCAATTGAAAGACCGATAATTGGATCAACAGCGGGTGCCCTTGAAGAAAAAAGAGGGTTGACAAGGGACAGAATGATAAGACCGGAAAAAAAATAAAGACACCAATAAATTAAAGGCCTTTGTTTCATAAATTCCCCCTTTCCGATCTTTTCGGTGGAATCTAGTAAAAACTTAAAGTAATATGTTTTTTTGGTTATTTAATAAAAATATTGACAAAAAATCTATGGAATTTTTGATTGAAGGTTTTCAAACTCTTCGTAAAGTTCAAGGATTTTGTTTTCAAGTTTTTCTTGCTTTTGGTTTAGTTGATTTAACTCTTCGCTTTTTTTTTGGTTCATTAGAGTATAATCAAATTGCGCAAGTTTATCTTGAACATTTTCTAATTTTACTTCTTCATTTTGAATTTCATCTTCAATGACTTTGAATCTTAATTTTTCTTTATTAGTCATTTTTATTTTTGATGGGGCTTTGGTTTCCAATTGGTCTCTTTTAACCTCCTTTGATTCTTTCTTTTCTTCGTCTTCCTCTAAAAGCTGTTGTTCTAAAATGACAGCTTCAAGGTAGGGTTCAACCTGATCATACCCGCCTACAAAGACTTCAATGTTATTTTTTTGGACAAGCCAAACCTTATTTGTGACGGTACTTAAAAAAGTTCTATCATGACTAATTAAAATGAGGGAGCCTCCGAACTTTTTAAGCTCTTTTTCTAAAATTTGAATTGTATCAAGGTCGAGGTCGTTAGTAGGTTCGTCAAAAATCCATATATCACCTGGCCTCTTAAGGTTAAGGGCCATTTGGAGTCTATTCCTTTCTCCCCCTGAAAAAGTTTTTAATGGTCGGTGTAAGTCGTCTTGAGAGAATAGGAATTTTTTTAAGTAGCTTGAAACATGGATTCGGCTTTCATCAGGAAGGTGGATAAAGTCTGTCCCTTCTCCTAAAATATCAAAAGGAGTCTTTTCCGGGGATAACTCATCTCTATCTTGAGAAAAGTATTGAATCTTTATATCCTCTGCTCTTTTCATAGATCCGCTTAAAATCCCTAATTGACCCATGATGATTTTCATAAGGCTTGTCTTACCAGATCCATTGGGTCCTAATAATCCAATTTTATCTCCTTTTTTTAGTGATAGAGAGAGTCCCTGAAACAGTGGAGTGCTTCCATAAGAAAAGTCTGCACTTTTCATTTCAATAAGAGTTTTTGTTTTTCTTTTTGAGTCTTCAACAGAAAGGTTGAGCACTTTTTTTGCCTGACTTTTTATTTCCTGAAGAGACTCAGATAGTTTGTGAAAATTTTCAACTCTTTTTTTACTTCTACAGCCTCTAGCTTTTATACCTTGCCTCATCCACTCAGTTTCTCTTTTAAGAGAGTTTTTGAGTTTGGCAGCAAGTTTTTGTCTCTCTTGTTCTTTAAGTTCCTGGTGTTCAAGATAGTCTGAATAATTGCCAGAAAAGGAGTCTATTTGACCGTTATTTAAATGAATAATTCTGCTAGTGCATTTAGAAAGAAGGTATCTGTCATGAGAGATCATCAGAAATGTCTTATTTGCTGTAGATAGTTCTTCCTCAAATCGTTTAATTGTATCAAGGTCTAAATGGTTAGTCGGTTCATCCCATAAAATCAGGGCTGCTGGAGAAGATAATCCCAAACTTAGTAAGATCTTTTTTTTCTCACCTCCACTTAGTGAGGTAACTTTTTTTTGAAAATCCTCTAGACCAAAATATTTAAGATAGTTTTCATAAAGCTGGATAATACTCCAACCCTGCTGGTGTTCCATGTCTTCTAGAAGAGTTTTTTGTCGATTAACAAGTTTTTGAATTTCCTCATTAGATGAAGGTTTTTCAAGGTTTAGGTTAATTGAATCTAACTCACTTGTAATTGCTTCTAGCTGTGGATAAAACCTAAAAATATAATTTTTAATATTGATATTATCGTTCTCTTTAAGAGGAATTTCTTGAGGTACAAGAAAAACAGAGAAACCACCTTCTAAACCTTTTGAGTCTTTTGCTTTGTCGAAGGTAAAAGGAGGGCTTGAATGGTCTGGCTCCAGCTTTGAAGAGAGTACGTTAAATAAACAACTCTTCCCTTTACCATTCGGGCCGATAAGACCGACTTTTTCGCCTTTATGGACTGTTATAAAGGCATCTTTAAAGATAATTTTGGCCCCAAAGGAGAGATTTAAATTTTTTAATGTACAAAGAATATTCATTATATGTAAGAAACCAAATTGAATGTTGTTTTTATTGGACCCTGTCTTTTTGAGGGCGATTTATAGTACTCTTGTTTTTCTTCAAAGTTAAGTTGAAGATGATAAAAAAGGGTAAACTAAATAAAAATTATTTGATTTAAGGGCTTGGTTTTGTCGCTTTATTATTGTCCACTATGTAAATCCTCTCAAAACTCTTTAGTTCTAAAAAATAAGAGAAGAGAGTTTTACTTCTGTGAATACTGCTCACTAACCTTCGTGCCAAGCTCTTTTCACTTAAGTAGTTCTGATGAGCTCGAACGCTATACTAAACACAACAACTCCTCTGATGATCCATATTATCAAGAGTTTTTAATGAATTTGACTGTGCCTCTTTTAAATAAAGCCTTAGACGGTGTTTCCTGGAAAGGTCTTGATTTTGGCTCAGGGTCCTCTGGCACTTTGGCACTCATGATGGGGGAAAAAGGTCATGATTTTAAAAGCTATGATCCTTTCTTCAAAAATGAAAAGTCTTTGTTGGAAACTAAGTATGATGTCATTACTTGCTCTGAGGCGATTGAGCATTTTTCCAACCCTGAACGGGAATGGGAAAAAATGTGGTCTCTTTTAAAGCCTAAGGGGATTCTAGCCGTGATGACACAACTTAGACCTTTTGAAAGAGAACTTTCTGATTGGTGGTATATTAGAGACCTTACGCATGTGAGCTTTTTCTCTGAAGCTACTTTTGATTGGCTTGCCGAGAGAGATCATTTAATATCTTCAAGGCATGAAAATTCTGTCATTATTTTTGAAAAAAGGGATTAAGAAATGATTGATATTTTTGGAATACCAAATTGTGACAAAGTAAAAAAAACATTGGAAATTCTTCAAGAAAGCAATGTGAATTATCTTTTTGTGGACTTTAAAAAGATGTCGCCTACGAAGGATCAGATTTTAAATTGGAAAAATCATTTAGACGATTGGCCTGTTAATAAAAGAGGTACAACCTTTAGAAAATTTAAAGACAAATTTTTAAAGGCCAGTGATAATGAAAAAGTAAGCTTAATAATTAAAAATTCATCTATAATTCCAAGGCCGATCGTGGAAAAAAATGGCAAAATTTTAAAAATCGGATTTGATGAAGAATTTTTGAGGTCCCTTCAGTAATGGCAGGGAGAGAAATGTGCTGGAGTTGCTATAAACCGGCAAAGAGTTGCTTTTGCCATGATTTAAAGTCCTTCAACACAACAACCCGCTTTGTATTATTGATGCATCCTAAAGAAGCTAAAAAAAACAAAACAGGAACTGGGCGGATAAGTCATTTGTGCTTGAAAAACTCTGAAATACTTATTGGGGTAGATTTTAGTGAAAGCAGACGTTTTAACGAACTTATAAATGATGATAGCTTTATCCCTTTTGTACTATACCCGGGAGAATCTTCTTATAGAGTGGATTACAAAGAAATTCCTACCGAAGTTTCGAAACTCATTAAAAGTGGAAAGAAACGACCACTTGTTTTTATCCTGGATGGAACCTGGCCTTGTGCTAAAAAGATGATGCTGGTGAATTCTAAGTTGCATGGACTTCCAAGGCTATCCTTTTCATCTTCGCCTGATCTAAGATCACAATTCACTATCAAACATCAACCTTCCCCAGTTTGTCTTTCAACGATTGAATCTATTTTTTATTTTCTAAAAGCTTGGAGAAAAGGAGAATACCCAGAAGTATCTTCTAATAGTGATGATACGGTACTTCTTGATGGTCTTGCTGGCATTGTCAATTTTCAGATAAAATGTGCTTTAGATCCTCATTTAAAAAGTTATAGAAAAGGGCGGTACAAGACTCAAGATGAAAAAAGGAATTCTATAAAATGGGATAAAAGAAAGCTTTTTTTTGAAAAGGAGAATTTTCAAAGCTTATGAAACCAATTCATAAATATTTATTTCTTATTGCCGGTTTTATTTCAATGATCCTCGGATTTATTGGAATGTTTTTACCCATTTTGCCTACAACTCCTTTTATGATTTTAGCTGCTTTTTGTTTTTCAAAGAGTTCAGAAAGGCTTCACAAATGGCTTTTAAGTAGGCCTCATATTGGAAAATTAATTACCGATTGGGAAAAGCATGGAGTGATAAGGATGAAAGCAAAAATATATTCGACTATTATTATCATCCCTTTGTTTAGCTACACTCTCATTTTTGTTGATGTAAATTATTGGATTAAGGGCCTACTTGTTTTAATTGCCTTATCAGTTCTTTCCTTTATATGGAGTCGTCCCTCGAAACCATTTAAATCTTCTTAGGCTTTAACTTCCTCTATAAGTCGTATAGCCGTGACCGCTAATAAGAAGAGGAACATGGTAATGCTCATTTGCTTTATCTACAAAAAAACAAATGGAAGCTTCAGGGTAAAAACCTTTAATTTGATTTTCTAAATAATAATCTTGAAGCAAGAACGTTATTTTATAAGTACCTTCTTTTAAGTCCCATCCATCCATAATGAGTTTTTGAACTCTTCCATCGTCGTTTGTTATTCCTTCCCCGATGGTTTGCCACCCATTATCTTCCTTTTTTTTAAATTGAAGATCTACTTTTATATTTTTTCCAGGTTTTCCAAGCGTTGTATTTAGAACGTGAGTTGTTATAGCTCCCATAAAAGTTTCTCCAATCTAATGTTTGTAATTTTATTTTGCTCGCTAATTGCAATTTTCAGTTCTTCAGACTGATCATTATGAAGCCTTTTTTTCAATATTTCCAACATTTCTTCAGCTGATTTTCCTGTAGCACAAACGATAAAAATAAATCCATATTTTTCTTCATAAACATCATTAAGCTCTTTAAGCTCTTTCAAAACAGAAAGGGGTGTTTCTTTAACCCCTTTTTGTTCTCCATGAGACCAATTTTTTGTTTGATTATATTTTTTTTGAAGGCTTTCAAGGTCTCCAATCTTTGCATGACCCTTAAAAGCCTCAAGCCAGTCTTCACTGGAGAGGTTGAACCATACATCCTCAGACTTTTGAACCATCTCTTTAAATGTTATGAAAGGCCTTTTTTTAATTATACTTTCGGCCCATTTTTGACTTGAGCAACACTTAAAAGCTTCTTTTATTGCTTCAGAGTTTGCTAAGTCATTAAACTTTTTTATTTTCATTTCTTTTTGGTTGTCTTTTAAAATGGGTCTTCCAAAAGGACCAAAAGGCATAAGGCCATTTTCGTAGATAAGCTTTCCACCAAGGAATGTTTTTTCGATGACTCCATTAACAACTCTTCCCTCGTATGGAGTAATTTTATTTTTAAAAAGTATTTTTTCTTTAGTAATTGTAAATTGCTTATCTGGTCTCCAAACAACAATATCGGCATCCATTCCGGGTAACAAATCTCCTTTTTGTTTATCTAAACCGATTAATTCTGCTGGCTTTGAGCATAATAAACTAACTAAATCTGAAGGTGATAAACCTTGGTTTCTTCCTTCTGTCCAAACCAGAGGTAAAGAAAATTGAAGAGAAGAAATCCCTCCCCACGCCCTTTCAAGGTCTTCTTGTTCCATAAGTTTAAGGTTTGGTGTACAGGGGGAATGATCCGATACGATAAAGTCAACGACACCTTCCTTCACACCATTCCATAAAGCGTTCCTGTTATCTTCTTCTCTGATAGGAGGACAGCACTTAAAGAGTGTTTTTCCTGGAGGAATCTTTTCTGATGCCAGGACAAGGTAGTGAGGACATGTTTCCACTGTTAATAAAGGGTTTTTTTCTTTTTGCTCTTTTAAGTAAGGCAAAATGTCACTACTTGAAAGGTGAACTATATGAACCTTACAAGAATGTTTTTCTGATAATGAGCCCATAAGAGTAATGGCATCATTTTCCCAATTTCTTGGACGTGTTTTTAAAAATGATTCGTAATTTTTGGTTATTTCTAAGTCTTTAGTTTTTCCATCATCTAGTTCTGCATGAATAAGATAAGGAAGATCTGCCTTAGAAATAAAAGGCATTGCTTCATTTAGATCTTCTTTCGTCATGGGAGGAAACTCAGGGATTCCGGAATCGATAAGAAAGGACTTAACACCCATGACCCCACTATCTAGTAGTTCTGGAAGCTCTTTTAAATCAAGTGGTGTCACACCACCCCAAAAACCGACGTTAACGTAGAGCTTTCCTTCGATGGCCTCAAGTTTAGTATCAAAGTTTTTTTTTGTTGTTGTTACCGGAAGACAGTTAAGAGGCATATCAACGATGGTTGTTATTCCTCCTGCAGCTGCAGCTTGGGTTGCCGTTCTAAAACCTTCCCAATCTGTTCTTCCTGGTTCATTAACATGGACATGTGTATCAACAAGTCCAGGCATAATGAGCGCATCACCAAAATCTTCAAAAATATCAACCTCATTGGGAGAGATGGAATCAAAAATTCCTTTAATTTTCCCATCCTCTATAATGAGTATTCCTTCTTTGTGAAAACTAGATCCAACGATATTTTTACTTTGTAGAGCAATTTTCATATATTATGACCTCAATTTAGGCAAATTATTGGTTGTTTATGTTAATCTGGGACAAAAATTATTTTCTAACTTTTGATGCCTCAATTTTTTGAGACAAGGATAATACCTAAGGGTTTTAAAGAGGACAATGGCCGTGGGCAAACTTCTTTTAACGGGCTTTGAAAAATTCTTAAGTTTTCCAACTAATCCGTCTGAGGAGGTTGCAAAACGTCTTAAGGGAAGGAAAGTAGGTAAATATCAATGCGATTCAATTACCCTTCCTGTCGATTTTGAAGAATCTGTTGCAATTTTGTCAGATACCCTTGAAAAGGGGTCCTATGACTTAGCTTTAAGTTTAGGGCTTGCCTACTCAAGAGAAGTTATTTCCTTAGAAAGGGTCGCATTAAATTTAATTGATGATGGTGTTCGAAAGGATAATAAGGGCAGAATCATTGAAGATAAACAAATTTTAAGTGAAGGGGTGAATGCTTACTTTGCAAGCCTTCCCTTAAAAAAAATTCATCTTGCCTTAAATGAAGCGGGACTAAAGTCTGAGTTATCACTTAGTGCAGGTAGTTACGTATGTAATTTAGTCATGTATCATCTCCTTCATTTTCAAAATACTATTTCTCCTAGTATGTTGGCCGGATTTATTCATATTCCTCCGGACGCTTCTTTAAAAAGAGAGTCTAAGTGGACGTTAGATCAATTGGAGGAAGCAATACACATCGTTATAAATAATTGCTAAACTTTTTTAATTTTTCTAAATGAATAATTTAAAGACTTTTAATCTATTTCTAACTTAATAAAAAAATATCTCGTCGATAATGGGACCTGTAAACCCCTTCAATTAATTATTAAAAGGGTGGAGTTTTATGGTCTTCAAAATGATTTTACAACAAGTTCTTCTCCGGATTGGGTACTATCTTCTTTTTATGTTCTTCGGAGTCGTTTTTGTCTGGCATTGGCTAAGTAGTCTAACTAAAAAAGTTAAGGTTTAAAAAAATACTTTTTGGTTGGGGTTATCCCTTTTTTGTCCTCATTGTGACAAACTCTTCGGCCGACGTTGGGTGTATTCCAATTGTTCCATCAAAGTCTTGCTTAGTAGCACCACACTTTAGAGCAATAGCTATTCCTTGCATTATTTCAGCAGAGTCCTTTCCTACAGCATGGGCACCAAGTATTTTTTGAGTCTTGTTATCAACAACAAGCTTCATAAAAGTTTTTTCACTTAGGCCAGTTAAGGTATGTTTTAAGGGTCTAAACGATGATTCGTAAATGTCGACGACAAGACCTTTTTCGAGCGCGTCTTCTTCGCTAAGACCGACAGTTGCTAACGGGGGTTGTGAAAAAACTGCTGATGGAATATTTTTATACTCCATTTTAAAATCTTTCGAATTATAAAGGTACTCAGATAAAAATGTTCCCTGAGTGGTTGCAACTGGAGTCAGGTAAACTTTGTCGATGCAATCACCAATGGCATAAATATTATCGATAGAAGTCTGAAAGTAATTGTTAACAATTATTCCACCTTTTTCATTAACTTTTACACCGGCTTTTTCTAACCCAAGTCCGGTAGTGTAGGGAACCCTTCCTATCGCATAAACAACAGCATCACACTCTAAAACCTCATTGGTATTTGTATGAACCAAAAAACTTTTTTCTTTTTTTTCTATTTTTTCAATAGTTGTTTCGGTTTTGATATCAATACCCTTTTTTATCATTTCTTCTTGAAGAAACTTTCTAAGGCCTTGATCAAATCCTCTTAAGACATATTTTTTTCTGATTGCCAAAGTCGTTTTGCTTCCCAGTCCATTAAAAATACCAGCAAATTCAACTGCAATATAACCACCTCCTACAACCAAAATACGTGGAGGGAGATCCTCCATATTAAATACGTCTTGCGAGAGAAGGATGTGTTCATTTCCTGGGATATTAATTGTAGTTGGTTTTGACCCTGAACTAATAATAATATTTTTTGCAGTTATTTTTTTTGAACCAACGAGCAGAGTATGTTGGTCGAGAATTTTACCTCTTTCAAAAAAGACTTCAACATTTTTGTTAGTAAGGAGGTTTTGGTAAATTTGGCTTAATCTTTCGACTTCTTGGTCAATCGACTTTTTCAATTGGCTCCAATTGAAAGAAATTCCTTTAGTTGTCCAACCATAAGGCCTTGAGCCCTCTTCTTCGTGAGAAAATTCGGAAGCATAAACCATGAGCTTTTTTGGAATACAGCCTCTGATAACACAGGTACCACCATAGCGGTCCTCTTCACAAATACCAACTTTAGCACCTAAATTTGCGCTCCAGCGTGCTGTCCTGACTCCACCAGATCCACCACCTATTACAAAAAGGTCAAAATCAAATTTTTTCTGCATAGGGTCTACTCCTAAATGATTCCATCTTCAGCGGGGGAATATACAGTATGAAGACTTCTTTGATCAATAAAAAGCTTAAAAATAAAGTGGGGTGGTTAAGGTAAATTAAGAGATGATAGGCAACACAATAGTAAAGACTGTCTCGACATCGATTTCACTTTCTACTTTTATGGAGCCTCCTATTTTTTCAACTTCATACCTTACCGCATCAGTACCAACTCCTCTTCCACTTATGTGGTCAATATGATCTCTAGTTGAAAATCCAGGTAAGAATATAAAATCAATGATTTCACTGTTTGATAATGCATCTAACTCTTTGGGTTCCTTGAGTTGTTTCTCAAGGACTTTAATTTTTACACCTAATGGATCTATCCCTTTTCCATCATCTTTTATAGTTAAAATAACTTTATCTTTTTTTCTTTCAGTCTTAATTAAAATAAGTCCATTTTCATTTTTATTTTTCTTCTTTCTTTCCTCTTTTGTTTCAATTCCATGATCCATAATATTTCTAAAGAGGTGAATGGAAGTGTTGAAGAAACTGCTATATTCTTCGGTATTAATTAAAACTTCATCTCCTCTAAACTCAATAACCACAGATTTTTCTAGTTCCTTTGCTAACTCATCAATGAGGGCTTCAAACTTCTTGAATTGACTTTTAAAGTCTTTAAGTATGTACTTTTCTCTAATTAAAGTTTGAAGTTCTTCAAGAGACTTCACTTTATCAATATGCTGTAATACATCTCTGGAAGGGATAGAGTTTCCCTGTTCCAGTAATAATTTATTAGCAGCTTGAATAAGAAGCCTATGCTCACTAAAAAGCTCATTCATATTTTTTTCTAGATGATCAAGCTCTTCAAAAAAGATATCCCAGCTTTTTTCTTCTAACTTTTCTTCAAGTAAGTGAAGAATATTTGATATATTTCTAATTTTAAATTGGGCGTATTGTGCTTTCATTGTATGAAATTTTCGAAAGTAAAACTCTTCGTTATCAGCAAGTGTTTCAATATCAGGTCTATCGATGAGAAAGCTATAGGACTCATTTATTAGATCTAAAAACTCCTCAGGATTTTGGAGGCAGGTCTTAATGAAATAAGCTTCCTCTTTATCTTTATCGATTTTTTTGAGGAGCTTCTTTTCTACTGTTTTATCAGATGCGATAACAATAATATTTTTTATAGAAAGGTCACCTTTTGCATTTTGCTTTCCATCTTCTGAGTCGTAGATGGGTCTATATTCCAATTCTATATAGCGGTCGTCAGAGCGTTCATCAAATTGGTTGGGCGCCAAAGCAATAAGGTCTTTGAACTGAAAACATCCACTCCAAATTGTTTTAATCCATTTTTCAATATGTTCACGTCTTTTATTATTTTTTTTCCATAACTCTGAAAACTTTATTTTTTCTATTTCAGATTCAACAAGTGAAGTCTCAAAAAGATCATGACACGTTTTACTGGCTCCTTCCTCGATAATGCCTTCCTTGTTTATCGTCATATATCCTTCTTTTAAATTATCAATAAGTACATCTCTTTTATGTTTTTGTTCATAGAGGTGCTCCATCATATATTCTAATTCCATCTTGCTCATTTCTAACTCATATTCTCTTTCTGCAATGGCCCTTTCGCTTTCAATTTCTTTTGTCCGATCTGTTACAAGAACAATGATTCTATCAATATTACCTTGAGCATTAGTTTCATATGGAACATATTCAAGAAATATATTCTTCTTTTTAGAGTCATTAAATAATTTGGGGGCCAAATCTGAAAAATGCTCAAAGTTTATTTTTCCTTTAAAAAAATCACCATATAATTTTATAAAGGATTCTTTTTTTTCTTCTGATAAATTTAAGATATTTTCTATTTTAATTTCCAATAGTTCTGACTCAAAGAGGTCTCTATTGAGGAGTTTCTCTGCAACTTTGGTGGTTCCTTCCAATACGAAACCATCCTTATTAAAGCATAATACCCCTTGATTAAGGCAATTAAGAGTGGCTTCTCTGGCCTTTTTCTGTTCGTAAAGGTTGTCCATCATGTCTTCATTATTCATCTCTTGGACTTCTAATTTAAAAAGGCTTTCTTTTAATTCACCGACTAGTTTTAGTTTCCTATCTTCGGCGTTTTCCATTTCCATTTTAAAAACATTTATCCAATTTTTTTCTTCTTCTTTTCTTATTAAGAAATAATGGAAGAGAAAACATGATTGAAATAAAGCGATTGAAATAAAATAAAAGAATAGAACCTCTTTTTGAATTGGTATTTTTAAAAATAAATAAATACAAAGAATCAAGTTCGAAGAAAATATATATGTTAAGGAATGAAGTTTTAAAGAGAAGGAATTAATTTCTTTTTTAGTTAAATAGTATAGGAATATTAGATAGAAAAATATTAAGGAAGGTAGCACTAATATATTTTGGCTTTTAATATTCAGCCTTGATGAAAAAATAAATAATCCAAGAAACAAAATAGATGTTGAAATTGAATTGAAGTTTGTAAAAAATTTATTTTTATGAAATTTTCCATTATCAGCTTTTATTGTTTCATTAATAAAGAAGAAAAATAAAATTATAAAACCGGTTAAAATAATAAGGCTGCTGCTTTTTATGACAGGCAAAAATAAAATTATAAAAATAAGAATTAATAAGAATTGAGAACATTTTTCTAACGATATTAAATTAATATTTATTTTGCTTATAGTAAGCCTGCTTAGGGAATGAAATAACGATAGAGTTACAAGTATATTTAAGGCGATAAAGATAATAGTTAACTTTTCTATAAATACTGAGCTTAAAGCTGTGGACCAATAAGAACTACTTTGAAGTAGGGAGTAAGAAGTAATAAAAATAATGTTTAAGAGAGAAATTCTAAGGGCAATTGTTTTTTTTTCCTTGTAAGAGAAAAGTGAAAGAAGGAGAAGGAAGATTATTATTAAACTTAATATGGGCTCAGATAAAATTTTATGAGTGAGGCTTATTAAATTCAGACTGTTACCATTTTGGACAAGGGAATTGGTATGCTCACTTTGAGCAAGTAAATCTCCCATAAAAAAATTTAAAAATGTCCAAAAAAGTAACTTCAAAATAGTTAAAAACCCTACTTAATTTCCCATTAAGATTATCATTTTTATCGGTTAAGCTATCAAAAATATTAAGTTTTAAACTCGTCTTTAAATTCAATATTTTTAAAAATTGGGACCAACTTCTAACAAATACTTTGAACAATAAATTTGAAATAAAGAAATTTAATTGAGTATAAAAAATACACCTTTTTCATTTAAGAATTTCGTTAAGGTTTTATGTGTCATAGGAAAGACTATTCATGAACTTAAATATCAATGGTGATTAAATGAAAAAGCTTGTATTTGGAATCGTTTTAATATCTTTTCTTGCTTCTTTAACTTCTTGTTCAACAAAAAAAAGAAGATGTAAGAGTTCTTGGGAGAGCATGAAAAAAGGGTCCAATTGCGTTTATGTTTACTAAACGAAAAGAACCCTTTTTCACTTTAGAAATTTATTAGAATCACCTCTACATTTGCAGAAGCGAGTTCACGTTTAACTTACCTTCGGAAACAGACTTTTGTGACATAGAAGGTATTTTGACAGCACTTTCTATGATTGCGCTTTTTACTTCCCTCCAAGATTTTTCTGGGTGAAGAGACCAATAAAGAGCAGCGGCGCCAGAAACATGTGGGGCGGCCATCGAAGTACCATCCCATGTGACCTTCATGCCAAAGAGGTCCACAACCGTATCAGAGTATTTGCCTCCAGGAACTGTTGAGAAAACCTTCACTCCTGGTGCACCAATGTCTACAGTAGAGTTACCCCAGTTGGAAAATTTTCCTAACTGTCCTTGTGAATCAAGTGCCGCTACGCTAATTATAATGTCCATGTCGTAGGATGCTGGATAGGCAGGCTTTGAGTCGTTGTCGTTACTGTACCCCTTACCACCTCTACCATTTCCTGCAGCTGCTACAAAAAGAACTCCTTTTTCTTCTGAGAACCTAATCATTTCCTTTAAGGCTTGATTGTCTTTATTTTCTTTAGAGTCTTCCCCTTCTGATCCCCATGAGTTCGAAAGAATTTGAGCACCATTTTTTATAGCGTATTCAAGCGACTTAATGGCCCCTGATGTAGTCCCCTGACCTTTCTCTGAAAGAAACCTTAAGGCCATTATTTTTACATTAGGTGCAACGCCAGCAATACCCTTGCCATTATCTGCTCTAGCCCCAACATTACCTGCGCAATGTGTGCCATGACCTGGGTTTCCTCCTCCTAAAATAATCTGAAACATACTTAGTGTTAAATCGAAAGGTTTGTTGTCATTACTTACAAAGTCCCAACCTACAACATCATCAATAAATCCATTTCCATCATCATCTTTTCCATTTGTAGATTTATCTTGTCCGTTTTCATCTTTGCCTGTTTCACCAGGGTTACGCCACATATTGGGTTGTAAATCTTCATGAGTATAATCAACACCAGTGTCTAGGACGGCAACAACAATATCTTTGGAGCCTCTTGTTTTTTGCCAGGCTTTTTTAACTTCAATATCTTTCATCCCCCACTGTTGGTCAAAGTTAGGGTCAGCCCCGTTGCCTCTATCTTCGCTAAAAGGAGGTATAGCTGGATTATCTTGAGTTTTTCCATTTGTTGGCGCTGGAAAAGGTGAGTTCTTCATTCTTTCAGTAATCATTTCTCTGAGGATAGGGTCTGTAACTTTGAAGTCATTTAAAAGTTTCACCGGGTAGTCTGGTTGTACGTAAGATACACCAGGGAGGCTTTGGAGGAAGCTTTTCATGTCTCCATTAGAGATAGACTTTGTCGTTGAGGTCTTTTCAATGAGAAACCATGGTAAAAATTCGAATTTCTTTACTTTGAAACCTTGGTCATTAAGAGTGCTTTGAAAAAAATTAGACTTTGATGTCGTATCATATTTGACTAAATAACTCTCTCCAAAACTTTGGTAAGGCAAGATTAAGGCAAACACGATAAGTGAAATTAAAGATTTCATTGACCCTCCTTGGTTATCTTCATTTTAATTCTATTTTTTTTTTAACATTAATTCAATAATTCTTGGATATTTTCCTTTTTATTATTTTTTTTGCGGTTAATTTTTATAGCCAAAAAAAGGCTCAACAAAAGAAGGATTATAGAAAGGTAACCTGACTTTTCAAAATGAAGAAAGCGGTTATTTTCCTCTACAATAATTAGACCACCAATAAACGTAGCTAACGCAGATCCAAGGGATCTAAAAGAGTTTAAAAGAACTAGAAAGGTCCCTCTATCCCTGTCATCAGGTAAGCTGCTAATGAGTGTTATGCAGGGTATCATTCTGCCTGTTACAATCGTCATGAAAAGTGTACCCATAAGAATATATGAGACTTGGTCCATGGGCCCAGCATGAGTGTAAATTACAACGGGAATGATAGAAACAATAGCTAAGAAAATGTACATCTTAAGAGGGCCCTTGTTATCTGTAAGCTTTCCAAATAACCTTGCTGTAAAAATAGTCGCTACTCCTCCAAAGAAATACATATACTTCATCCCACTTGTTGGAATGAGACAGTTTTTTACTGCATAAGGTGCCAAGTACGGAATAAGAATAAACATTGTGAACGCTGCGGTAAATATAAGAAGGTACCCGTTCAGGTAAGGTGGGTGCAGGGAAATAGAAAAATATCTTTTAAGGACTTCTCTAGGCTTTCTTTTTTTGAGGGCCATAGGTATTGAAGGAAGAATATAAACTGCTAATAAAAGGATCATGAGAGAGAGAAGTGAGATACTAAAAAATGTCCAGGGTGTACCAATGAGTTCTGCAATAAAGAGTCCTGAAGGTACCCCTATAACTGAAGCAAAGGAAAAAGAGCTCATAACAACTCCGAGAGCTTTTCCTCGCCTTTTATAAGGAATAATTTCTGTCACAAAAATTAAGATAAGAGCGTTAAGAATCCCTCCAAAAACTCCTGTTATGATTCGTGCAAGAAAAAGAAAATAAAAATCCTCTGCAAACCCACAGAGTGCGGTTCCTAAAATAAATCCAAAAGTTGTCCATATAAGGACTTTCTTTTTGGGAAAGCTGTCGGCCAGTGCTCCGAAGAGGAGTCCACTAATTCCTCCTGCAATATTATAGCTTGAAACTAAGCTCCCAAATTGTATTGGTGAAATTTGAAATTGTTTCATTAGAAATGGACCTAGAGGCATTAGAATAACAAAATCCAGGATGTGAGCAAATTGAAGCGCTGCGAGCACAAGGATTATATGTTTTTCTTTAAAAGCAGTCGTTTCTGGTTTCATAAAATGGCCGGCGCAATGGTTTGCACTTTGTTAGGAACTGGAGCATAAATAACGCTCTTATTAATCTTATATTAGAAAAAAATTTAAGGAACGAAAAAGTATATACACATTGTTTAAGAAAAATGGAGCGCGTGACAAGAGTTGAACTTGCGACATCCACCATGGCAAGGTGGCGCTCTACCACTGAGCTACACGCGCTTAACAAGAAGTAAAAATATATAGTCTTTCTATCTTCATTCTGTCAAATAATTTATAGTTTTTCCCTGTTTATTGATGAGTTGGCCGGAAAACTCGTATTTTTCAGGATTAAAAGCACTTGTTTTTCCTTCTCCCCCAGGGATATCAACAACGTATTGAGGAATGGCCCATCCAGGAAGTATATTTCTTAGTTTTGCGTAAATTTTGCGACCCTCCTCAATGGGAAGATAAAAGTGCATAGCACCTTTTACAAGGTCAGGATGATGCATGTAGTAAGGCTGGACGTCTAGTTCAGCCAGTTTTAAAAAGAGTTTTTTTAAAGTGTCCACATTATCGTTTACCCCTTTAAGAAGGACTGTTTGAGAGAGAAGTGTCGCCTTTGTTTCTTTAAGTTTAAGAATAGCTTCTTCAACTTCATGATCTATTTCTTCTCTATGATTTGAATGGAGTGCAATAGAGACTTTTTTAAAATGCTTTCTTGCTTTTTTGATTATACTGCAAAAGTTTTTAGTTATTCTGGCAGGTAGAATGATTGGGGTTCTTGTATGGAACCTTATATATTTTATAGATTTCAGCTCTCCAAACTTTTCTAAGTATTCCTGAATTTGATTGTCGCCTAGGATAAGAGGGTCGCCACCTGTAAAAATAATTTCTTCTATTTCTTCATGTTGGCGAAGGTACTTTATGACCTCATCAAACTTGGGTTTAAATAGCGGAAGCTTTTGATTGAGCTCATTTTTTCTAAAGCAATAGCGACAAATGATAGGGCAATTTGTTGTTGGGGTAAAAAGGGCCCTATTTTTATATCTGTGGATAAGTTGGGGAACTTTTTGAAACTCTTGATCCCCTATAGGATCAGTTGATCCAATGTTTTGCTCTTCTTCTTCATCTTCTATTTTATTAGGAAGAAATTGCTTTCCTAAGGGACCTTTAATGTTTTTTATTTTTTTTGCATATGCTTTTGGTAAAAAAAGAGGGTAAGACTTACTTTGTTTAAAATCATCTTCGTTCCCCTCAAAAAAACGATTAAGTTCTCTTGAGTTTTTTATTGAATTTCTGAATTCTTCTTTCCAAACACTTTCAACTTTCATTTTTTTTGTTCTTTTTTCCAGTGATACTGTCCCCAATATGCGCAGCCTCGAATTAAAAGAGCACCGTAAAGGGCCATACCTAGGAAGTGGTATAGAACTTCGGAAAATTCTAACCTTCCCGATTCGGTCAAGCTAAAATGCATCCACTTTAAAAGAACAAGATGCAGTAATAAAATAATAAGTTGTTGGAAGCGGTAAAAAAGGCGTTTTGTTTTCATTTAACTTTCTTTTCCTTTTCTGTCTTTTTTTCTTCAAGTTTCCTTTTCCAATCCTCCTCTTCTTCTCTTTTCAATTTTTTTATCTCTGGAATTTTTTTAAGGAGATAAAATTTAAAAAGGTCTGTTTGGAGGCAATGGGCATAAAGGGAAAGTCCCTGCGGCCTTGGAATAACGCTTATCGGTCTAATCGGTCTAAATTTATTTTTTTGGCTCCCACCATTATATTTGATTTGAATAAGGTTTCCATCTCTAAGAGATTTTTTCAGGGTATTATGGTGGGTTGATAGACCGGAAAAAGACTTTTGTGCGAAATCTTTAAAGTTAAGCTGGTAAGACTCTTTTAAAAACGATGTTTTAGTTTTGTTACTTAGATCGTCTTCCTCCATTTGAGTAAGTCCTTTTATGAAGACTTTAAGACAAGCAACAGCATCGTCGAAAGCTCTGTGGTGGTTTTCAAGGGGAATCCCTAGCTTTTTTACAAGAAAGCTCAGTTTGTGACTTGGAAAACTAGAGAAGGTTTTTCGAGAGAGTTTTACACTGCAATAAACATCGTTAGAAGTGAAGGGGAGGTTTAGCTCTGAATAATTTTGGGCAAGAAAACCTATATCGAAAAGAGCATTGTGCGCAAGAAGAGCTTTACCATTTATAAAGTTGCTAAAACTTTTTAAAACCTCTGCTCTTTCGGGAGCATCTTTAACCATTGAGTTCGTAATGCCATGAATAGCAATAACTTTTTCTGGTATTTCAATAGGCGGGTGAACGAGTGTGGAAAAAGTTTCTTCCTCTTCTTGAGTTATTTTAAGGGCAGATATTTCAACTATGTGGTCAAAAGTGGGGGACAAGCCTGTTGTTTCAAGGTCAAAAGCAATAATGCCTTTCGGAAAAAATTTAAAAAGTGTTTCTCTTTCAAGTTCTGTAAAGAGAGGTTGGCCAGGAAAAGTTTTTTTATTCATATTTGGCATTTCTTAAGTTTGAATTTTTAGCGGCAATTGTTTGTATCAGCCTTA
>DKQD01000050.1:0-10324 GCA_002474345.1 Bacteriovoracaceae bacterium UBA7317 | reverse complement strand
TACTTAAATCTTCATTGTTTTTCAAGTTGAGGATAAAAAATGAAAAAATTCGACGTTGTTGTATTAGGAGCAGGCCCAGGTGGATATGTCGCAGCCATTAGGGCAAGCCAATTAGGAAAGAAAGTGGCCATTATTGAGATGGATAAGCTTGGCGGTGTGTGCCTGAATAGAGGGTGTATTCCGACAAAAGCCCTTTTGAAATCGGCCCACTCTGTCCATGAAGTCAGTAGTTTTAAAGACTTAGGAATTAATGTAGATGTAAAGTCTCTTGATGGCGGACAAGCGGTTAGGCGCGCAGCATCTATTTCCAACAGGATTTCTAAGGGTGTTTCATTTTTGATGAAAAAAAATAAAATTGAGGTCATTGAAGGTAAGGGGACTCTTGCATCCTCTCAATCAATAAACGTCGTACTAAAAGACGGAAAAAAAGAAAAAGTTGATGCCACAGATATTATTATTGCTTCTGGTGCAGGCTACAGGACTTTTCCAGGCCTTGAGCACGATAACAAGCGCCTTGTAGGAGCTTGGGAGGCGCTGGCCATTGAAAAACTCCCTAAATCTGTTGGTATTATTGGAGCAGGCGCAATTGGTGTTGAGTTCGCTTATTTTTGGAATGCATTTGGTGTTGATGTTCACATTTTTGAAATGATGCCTAACCTTCTCCCTATTGAGGACACAGACTCCTCGGTGGAGCTTGAAAAAGCCTATAAGAAATATGGCATAAAAATGTCACTAGGCGTTGATAAGGTTCAAGCGAAAAATAATGGCCCAGACGTTACAATTACATGCGTTGAAAAAGGTAAAGAGACAAAGCATCAGTTTGAAATGGGTCTTATTGCTGTTGGTATGACAGGAAATATCGATAATATTGGGCTTGAAAAAGTGGGTGTTCAAACAGATAGAGGATTTATTAAGGTTAATGAATCCTTTCAAACAAATGTTCCCCATGTATACGCGATTGGAGATGTTTCTGGGCCTCCATTGTTGGCTCATGCAGCAAGTCATGAGGGAGTTATTGCCGCTGAACATTTATCTGGTTTGAAGCCCCATCCCTTAGATAAAATGAATATTCCAGGTTGTACATATTGCCAGCCCCAGGTAGCTTCTGTTGGTTACACGGAAAGGGGATTGAAAGAAAAAGGGATCAAGTATAGTGTAGGGAAGCTTCCTTTTATGGCCAATGGAAAAGCGGTGGCCAGTAACGAGAAAGAAGGCTTTGTTAAAGTTTTGATGGGAGAGCACGGAGAGATGTTGGGTGCACATATAGTAGGAACCAACGCAACAGAGCTTATCCATGAATATACCCTTTTTAGGGCAATGGAAGGAATTGATGAAGAGATTTTTGCTACTGTTCATCCGCATCCGACTTTAGGAGAATGGCTGGGTGAGACTGTAATGGCAGCAAAAGGTAGATCTCTAAATTTTTAAACGAAAATTATGATGAGGAGTGGCTGTTATGGCACGAGTTGAAATTGTAATGCCTCAGATGGGCGAGTCGATTACGAACGGGACAATAAAAAAGTGGAATAAAAATATAGGCGAAGTTGTCGAGCTTGATGAAATTATTTTAGAAATTTCTACTGACAAAGTGGAGTCTGAAATTCCTTCTCCTGTGAAAGGGCGCCTGGAAGTGATCCATTATAAAGAAGGGGATACTGTTGATGTCGGGATCCTGATTGCTGAAGTTGAAACTGATCTATCCCAGCCAATGAGTGCTGGGTCTCAGAGCCCTACTTCTTCTGGAGATTCAAAGGATGCACAAGTGCCTCAAAAAGAATCTACCTCTCAAAAACCAGCTGAAAGTGGGGCATCCACAGCTGCTCCTGCTTCAGGCGGGGAAAGGCGTTTTTATACGCCATTAGTTAAAGCGATGGCCAAGGAGGCAGGGATACCTCTTAGTGACTTGGAGGGAATCTCAGGGTCTGGAGCTGGAGGTAGGATCAATAAAAGTGATCTTCTTCAGTACATTGAAAATCGTTCTGGAAAAGGGGCTACTGCTTCTGCCCAAGTGGTACAAGCTCAGTCACCTGCTCCAACACATACACCTGTTCAGGAAGTTAAGGGGAGCTATAATCCCGCTCTTATTGAAACGATTCCAATGGATAATATGAGAAAGGCCATAGCCAAAAATATGGTTCTTTCAAAGCAAATTTCTCCACACGTGAACTCTGTGTCTGAAGTTGACTTAACTCATCTTGTTAAGTTTAGAGAAGGTTTTAAGAATGAGTTTCAAAAACAGGAAGGCTTCAAGCTGACTTACACACCATTCATAATGAAGGCCATTATAGATGCATTAAAAGAATACCCTTTGGTAAATTCTTCCATTGAAGGGGATGATGTTATCCAAAAAAGGTATATTAACTTAGGATTTGCAGTCGCAGTTCCTGGTCAAGGTTTAACAGTACCAAATGTTAAGGATGCTGACACCCTCAATATGACTGGGCTTTGCCGTGCTTTGAATCGGCTTGCTGATAAGGCCCGTAATAGGAAGCTTACCCTTGATGAAATGAGTGATGGGACTTTTACTTTTAGTAATGTGGGATCATTTGGAACACTTTTTGCGACACCAATTATTTTACAACCTCAGGTTGGAATTTATGCTTCAGGCGTTATCCAAAAAAGAGTTATGGTTCGCGAAGATGACTCAATAGGTGTTCGCAGCATGATGTATGGAACTCATAGCTATGACCACAGGTTAATTGATGGGGAGCTAGGAGGCCTTTTCTTGGAAGCAATCCACAGAAATTTAAGGAATATGAACCCTTCACAACTTTTTTAGTAAACTTATTTTTTTGAAAGTTAAGTTTTCTTCTTTTTTGGGCCTTTTTTAAAGGCCCTTTTTTTTTTGAAGCTGAGAAAGCTTTTTCTACTTGAAGGAGTTTTTAATGGGTTTATAATTGGAGTTATGAAAAAGATACTTTGCGTCGACGACGAAAAATTTATCCATTCTATTTTAAGTGACTTCCTTAAAGAGGGAGGGCATGAGGTCTCTTCTGCTAAGAATGGGTTAGATGCCTTTTTAATGGCGATCAATACTCAGTTTGACCTCATTTTGACAGATTTCCAAATGCCTATCATGAATGGCGGAGGTCTTATCCAGTCCCTTAGAGAAAAAGATGGGCCAAATAAAGGAACCCCAGTCATCATAATCTCGGCTTTTTCTGAACCGGCCAAGAGGTGTACTGAAGGACTTGATAATGTCCACTTTCTAGGAAAGCCAATAATCCTCGATGACCTTAAGTCAGTTGTCGACAAGGCACTTGAAGGCTTGAACTGAGCTAATGATTTACTTTTGAATGAGGAAGATGCCGTCTCTTACCGGTAGAAGAGTCCCGTAAACATCTGTATTTTCTGAAATGAAATTATTGATTTTTTGAATGGCTTGGGTGTTTTGGTCCTGATTGTTTTGATCAAGAACTTTTCCACTCCAAAGGACGTTATCTACCGCAATAATTCCTCTTGGTGAAAGAACTTTTAGGCCTGCCTCAAGATAGTCGAGGTAATGAACCTTATCAGCATCAATGAAAATGAAATCAAAAGTTTTATCTAGCGTTTTAACTGTCTCTAAAGCAGGTCCTATAATGGATTGAATTTTGTGTCCATGAGCCGAGTCCTCCCAAAAGCGCTTAGCTATTCCAACTGTTTCAGAGTTAATATCTAGAGTAACAACTAAGCCGTCGTTTGGAAGGTTTTCGGCCATACAAAGAGCAGAGTATCCTGTGAAAGTTCCAAATTCCAAAACATTTTTTGCCTTAATTGACCTTAGTAGAAAACCGAGTAGAGATGCTTCTAGTTCTCCAATAAGCATCTGTGAGTAAGGAACATTATTTTTTGTATACTCTTCAAGGTCTTGGCAAGTTTTTGAAGGTCTATTACTTTTTTGAATACAGTATTCGTGTATTTTAGAGTCAGTAACTAACATAAAAATTCCTTTTTAATACATTTTTTAATTTTCAGTTAAGACTAATTGGGTTTTGCCAAAATAATTTTTAAAATTGAGTTCCACCGACTGTGCATATTTTTAAGTGTTTTTTTCGAATTATTATTTAGTTTATGGTTTCCTTTAGAAACCCTCATATGAAAAGAGTTCCATGCTAAGTTGAGGTCCCCCAAACGAGAAAGTATATAGGAGGAGTCCTTTTCTATGACGACTTTTCTCTCAAGGTTTTGTATAAAGTTTACCCTTAGAAACTCAAAGTTTTTCTTCATTTTTTCATCGAGAAAAAGGGTTAATAGGTTTCCTGAATGAATGGATATTTTTTGAAGAAGGTTTCTTATTTTTTCCCATTTTTTCTTTGAGTAAAGTGATTCGTCGTTTAATTTAAGAAGGAGGTACTCTTCAAGTAGATGTAAGGCTCTATAATTATAATTTTGGATTATTCCCAATTGTTCATTTAACTTCAGCTTTGCTTCAAGGTTGCTTTTTTTTGGGTCTACTTTTGAGGTAAGAAATATGAATGTTTTTTTGTCAAACTTAATAAGCTTAGAGTGAAGGGTTTTAAAGGCTTTCTCACATAAAAAGTCTTTGGCGGCAAAACACTTTTTTGATTCCATTTCCCAATTTGAGTAAATTTGATTGAAATGATTTTGAAAGGTTATGGATTGCCCATGAAAAGGATCCATCTTTTTTAAAATAAAATAATATTCAGCCACAATGCTTCTAATTTGAGGTTTGATATACCTATTGAATTCACGGCTTGAAATGAGGTTATTTTTTTTTTCAAAGTAGTAATAAGGATAGGATAATGCGTTTTGTCCCAGAAATAGGAAACATAATAAAGAGATAAGAGAAATGGTGAATTTTAGAATCTTCATAGTCGGATTGTCTTTTAATTGAAAGGCAATGTCAAAAAACGAAAAGCCCCACCCCTATTTTAGGGGTTTTGGAGCTTTTTATTAGAAAAGAAAATTTTAGGCTTTATCGATGGAGAGTGATAGGTCCATTGATTCAATGGAATACTCAAGTGGAGTAGGGTTTGTAAGGGTTCCTTGCTCAAGAGAAACTGCTAAAGTTTCCTTTGATATGTACTCTCTGTGAATATTTATTACATGAGATAATTTATCACTTCCTTGGTAAGTGATTTGAATTCTATCAGAGACGTTAAACCCAAGCTCTTTTCTTGATTTCTGTATTCTGTTTACCACTTCTCTGGCGAGTCCTTCAGAAATAAGTTCTTCGTTCAAAGTACAATCAAGCTCAATAGAAATATGACGGTTTGATATTGCATCGCTCCCTTCCTTAGCCTCTCTAAAAACCAAAATATCTGAAGCAGAAAGTTTTTCTCCCAGTAATTCAATTTCACCTTTTTCTTCTAAATTCATAAGGTCTTCAGCTTTAAGTTCGGAAATAGACTTTCTAATTTTTCCGAAGCTTTTTCCAAACCTTTTGCCTAGAACAGGGCTGTTTGGTTTTGCATAAAGCTTAATAAACTGACCCTCATTTTCTGAGTAAAGAAGTTCCTTAACATTAAGCTCTGCCTTGATGTACCCTTCAAGCTTGGAAATTTCCTTGAGAAGGTCCTGGTCTTTATGTATAACGGTAAGTTTTGAAAGTGGTGTTTTAACTTTAATGTTTGTCTTGTTTCTCTTTTGCCTTCCAAGAAGGATAATTTGTTGCATTCTCCCCATGGCATCTTCAAGAGTTGAGTCAATAAAGTCTTCATTGGGAACTGGGTAGGAGCAGTGGTGAACAGAACCAAGCAGATCTAATTGACCAAACTTTTTAAGCTCCTGATAGATGTATTCTGAAAGAAAAGGACTAAATGGTGCCATAGCTACGCTAAGCTCTTTTACAGCTGTATATAACGTTGAGTAGGCTTCTTTTTTATCTTGAGAGAGGCCTTCACCCCAGAATCTGGATCTATTTAATCTAATATACCAATTGGTAAGGTCTTCAATGAAAGTGAAAAGCGCAGGAACAACATTGTAGAGCCTATAACCTTCCATTTCTCTTGAAATATTTTTCTTTAAAGTTTGAAGGTTAGAAAGGATCCAGCGGTCTGTTATATTTTCTCCAAAAGTGAGGTCCTTATCTGCATTCCATTGGTCAATGGAAGCGTAGGTTTGAAAAAACTTGAATGAGTTAAGCCATGGAAGAAGGGCCCTTCTTACCATGTCTTTTACACCAGAGTCAGCAAACCTTTGTTCTTCACCTTTAACAAGACCGGAGTTGATGAGGTAAAGCCTGAGAGCATCAGCTCCATAGGTGTCCATGATTTTGTCAGGAGCTGTATAGTTTTTAAGACTTTTGGACATTTTTTTGCCATCTTCTGCCATGACAAGACCATTTACGATAACATTCTTAAAAGCAGGCTTATCATAAAGAGCAGCGGCCAAAACAGTAAGGGTGTAGAACCATCCTCTCGTCTGGTCTAAGCCTTCGGCGATAAACTCAGCCGGGAAACCTTGCTCAAAAACATCTTTATTTTCAAAAGGGTAGTGAATTTGAGCATAAGGCATGGACCCAGATTCAAACCAGCAGTCAAGAACCTCAGTAATTCTTTTGTAAGTTCCCTCTTCACCTTCAATAGAAAAGGTCAAATGGTCGATGTTTTCTCTGTGAAGGTCATTGACTTTTTCACCTGTATAGTCTTCAAGCTCTTTTATAGAACCAATGCATACCCTATTTCCTGTAGTTTCATTGATCCATATTGGGATAGGTGTTCCAAAAACTCTATTTCTTGAGATTGCCCAATCTCTAGCACCTTCAAGCCACTTGCCAAAACGACCCTCTTTTATGTGGTCTGGTACCCAGTGAATCTCTTTGTTTGCAGCAATAATTTTATCTTTAATAGTTTCAACTTTTACATACCATTGGGGAATTGAGCGATAGATAAGGGGAGTATTGGATCTAGGGCAATGAGGGTAAGAGTGAACAATCACGCCTTGATCATAAAGTTTTCCGCTTTCTTTAAGATCTTTTATAATTTGTTTGTCAGCATCCTTCACCATAGTACCTTCATAATCGGTAACGGGCTGTGTGAAGTGTCCCTTGTCGTCGACTGGGCATGCATTAAAGTAGAGGCCCTCTGACTTCATAACCCTGTTATCGTCCTCACCAAAATCGGGAGCAAGGTGGACTATACCTGTACCACTATCAGTTGTTACATAGCCGTCATTAAAAATTTGAAAAGCCCCTTTTTCTTTGTAATCGGAAAAGAAAGGAAAGAGTGGCTTGTATGTTTTGCCTTTAAGAGCATCTCCCTTAAACGTTTCCAGAACTTTTAATTTTCTTTTCTTACCTTTCACTGCTTCAAGTCTGTCTTTAGCAAGAACCATATTAATTTTTTTGTCCTCGTCAAAAACTTTAACATAGTCAATATCGGCCCCAAGACAGAGTCCAAGGTTGGAAGGAAGTGTCCAAGGAGTTGTAGTCCATGCGGCGAGATAGGTTTTCTCATCTTTTCCTAGAGCTTCATCAAGTTCAAATAGGACAGTAATGGCCGGGTCTTGAACATCAGCGTAGTTAGAAGAAGCTTCATGGTTTGAAAGGCCTGTACCTAAAGTAGCAGAAAAAGGAACAACCTTTGTTCCTTGATAAACGAGGTCTTTGTCCCAGAGTTGTTTGAGAACCCACCAAACTGATTCCATAAAGTCTGGGTCCATTGTTTTGTAATCATTCTCAAAGTCTACCCAACGACCTATTCTTTTGATCGTTGTTTCCCATTCTTTTGAAAAACGTTGAACAATTCCTCTGCATTCATCATTGTAGGCTTTAATTCCAATCTTTTTAATAGTGTCTTGAGCAGACATACCCATCTTTTTGTCAATTTCGTATTCAATAGGGAGACCATGACAATCCCATCCAAAACGCCTTTCTATGTAGAAGCCCTTCATTGTGAAATAGCGTGGAATAATATCTTTAATAGTCGAAGCAACGAGGTGGCCATGGTGAGGAAGCCCAGTAGCAAAAGGAGGTCCATCGTAAAAAATATAGGGCTTTTTATCTCTGGTCAGCTCAAGAGATTTTTCAAATGCTTTTTCTTTCTCCCAATAACGCAGAATATTTTTTTCCGTTTCTACGAAAGAAAATGACTCTTGTTGTTCTTGGCTATTTTTTTCTGACACTTTTGCTCCCCCTCTTAAACTTATAACCGAGGGATACTACCGGCCTGATGGCGAGTTGTGTAGAGAGTAATGACGCCAAAACTTAGGAAAAAGAGTTCTTTCCAAGAATGTGAGGACTTTATGCGTTATTATGAGGGCTTTAGGAGCTTGAAACGTAAGGTCGGTCTTCCCAAAGTGGACCTTTACTTGGAGGCAATAATAGTGAGAAAGACTCTTTGCGCAATATTCTTTATGCTCACTTTTTCAATGATGGTCTTTTTGAATTTGGGAAAAGCAGGAGAGGCTTACTTTAAGGGGCATAAGAGAAGTCTCATTGAATGGGATGTCTTGGATCATAAAAAATGGTTAAGCTTTAAAAAGTGGAAGGAAAAATACGAGAAAAGGGAAAAGTTTCCTCCTTGGGAACGACTAAAAAGAGAAAGAAGTCTCAAAGAACTTGTTGGTTATGTAATGGATTGTAGAGGTGAGTGTTTCCTTTATAGAGGGTTGGGGAAAAATAAAATTCAGTTTAGAAGTGCAATTAGAGAGGGAGATGAAATTCAAACTAAGAAAGATTCATACCTGTGGCTTTTTCTAATGGATGGAACAATGGTTAGGGTATCGCCAAAGACTTCCATAACCATGAGAGAAATAAATATAAGTCCTAACGAAGTTTTTTTCCACGCTCGAATTAATTTTGGCAATGTTTTATGGCTTTCTCGAGAAGGATCTTCCTTTGAGGAAAAAGTTGATAGGGAAACAGACTCACTTTTTCATCCGCACCCTCTCTTTGAGGTATTGCCCAAATTAAAAAAGAAAGAAATTAATGAAAATGACTTATTTTCTTATTTGGAAGATTCCTCTCCTACTTTAAACCAATATAAAAGGCTAAACCTTGAGATAAAGAAGAATTTTTCTCAATACAATTCAAAAAGATCTATAGCTTTTCTCGTCATGCCAAACGGAACTCTTTTTGGGGAAAGGTTGAAAGTTGAGATGATTGTCCTTTTGGGAGGAGAAACCTTTTTAAAAAGGCGTACCTTTAAGCAGTTGGGTTTAAAAGAAAAAGGAGCTCCTGAATCGTTACTAGCAGAAGTTTTTTTAAGGGGTTATGAAAATGATAAGGGAAACTTAATTGAAGAAGGACAGTGGTATGAGATCGATAAAAATGGAACTAGCTTGAGTGAGCTTGGGCCATCAGCTTATAAGAAGTTTTTAATGAGTGAATTTTTGACTCAAAGGATACCGACGATACTATTGGCAAGAGAAGCCTTTTTGAAACGCTATTCTTCTTTTATTTTTAATAAAGGGTTAACTTCGAAGGAGTTGGCCCTTCGTTATGGCTACCGCTTGTGGAGAAGTTGGAATAGCAAGAAAAAGGAGATGAGGGAAAGAGTAGAGTATTTGAAGGAATATACAAGAAGGGTAGAAACAACTGTTTTAAAAGAATCTTTGAAGTTAAGAAAAAGATTTATCAAAAGGAATGAAAGAATACACCCAATAACTTATGATAGTCGGTTTTATAAAAAAGCGATGGAGAGCTATTATAAGTCTTTAGCCTACCCATCTTCAATTGAGAGTGATAAAGAGGTTTTGAATAGTACGCGTCACCCTCTTTGGGGAAAAGTAAAAGCCTATGGAAAATAATACGTCATATCAATTTATTTTAGCAAGTGGTAGTCCTCGTCGCAGGGAGATGTTGGAGTGGTTGGGATTTCCCTTCACAGTTAAGACCATTCCTATTGATGAAAAAAGCTCTCGTGATCATCCGGGAGATAAGGCAGTTGATATTGCGGAGAAGAAGTGCTCTGCGTTGGAGGGTTGGCTACATGCTGAAGAAGTAGACTGTGCTTTAGTATTAGCTGCAGATACCATTGTTTCCAAAGATGGTCAGTGTTTTGGAAAACCCGTGAATGAAGAGGAAGCGATAAAAACCCTTAGCTTTTTATCAGGAACAACTCATGCTGTTTATACTGGGGTTGCCTTAGGTTTTTGGGAAAAGGGCAAAGGCTTTAAAAAAATGAAGACTTTTTATGAAGAGACAAAAGTTGAATTTTATCCTATCCCTGAAGACCTCATGGATCATTATATTAAAAGTGGGGAGTACAAGGATAAAGCTGGAGCATACGGAATTCAAGGCCAAGCATTAACTTTTATTAAAGGGATTGTAGGTTCTTACTCCAATGTTGTTGGGCTACCTTTATCTGAGGTTGTTCAAGAGATAAAGGAGCTTCTTCTTAAAGAACCTGGAGATCAAAATCTTAAAGATCTTTTTTCC
>DKQD01000198.1 GCA_002474345.1 Bacteriovoracaceae bacterium UBA7317 | reverse complement strand
GGATGGGCTGACATTGAAGCTAATTTTAGAAGTGCCACATGATTTCCTTTTCTTTTATAATGTCTTACAAAAGTGTGGCGCGCATCTTCTACTTTCATTTTAAAATGGTGATAAACAGGCCTTAGTTCCCTGGTACAGCGCCTGAGTTTGTTGAGGCTTGTTTTAAAAGCAACAATCTTTGTCTTACGAGGTTTTTGAATCTTCTTAACATGAACTTTAACCCCTTTTGCGAGGCAAGGATTATTACCTAAAAGGACTCGCCCCTTAATCGCAGCACGTTTTCCACCTCTAAAGTCATTCCGGTTTAAAACCTTCACTTTCAGATCATCAATGACAGTTTGCTTCGGCTTCATCCCAAAGTCTCTTAAAGGTAAAGGCCTAGGTCTCGCTTCTATATAGCTTGATGCTAAAACCGCTAAACAAGGTAAAACCATTTTAAAATTCATGAACTCCTCCTCAAATTCTCATTTTGTTTTTTAACCTAATAAACCTACTTAACTTTTCGTTCTTTTAGGTCTGTCACTAGAAGAGCAAGAAAGATGCCAACTATTCAGCATAAGTTTTAGTGCCTAGATGACACCCTTTTTTATATTGATTGAAATATCAACAGTCCAAATGGACCTGTTGATTATCACCCTTAGTCACTTTTTGGTAACTATCAACACTTGTTGGAACCTTGACCCTCCAACCATAAGGGTCCTTTGACCGCCCCTCTTGGAGTGATAAGAGCATTTCTTTTAAAAATATACCTATTTGTCCTCGGACCTTCTCTCCTTGGTAAGTGTATTCGGATTCTTTTGATTTTATTTTGTAGGTTGTTCCATCTTCTTCTCCGAATGAAGAAATCGACTTCAAAATCACAGCTGTTCCACAAGCAAAGGCCTCTGTTATCTGGCCCTCCTTGACTCCTTGAATTAACTCTTTTAAGCCTAAGCTCCTTTCTTCGACATCGATATTATGATCTTTTGCTATTCTAATCAAAGATGATCTTGTGATTCCTTCTAAAATTGTACCTGTAAGTGCAGGCGTTACCAATTTTCCATTTTTAACGACAAAAAGATTCATACCACTCATTTCCTCACAATCTTCCCTTCTTTCTGCATCCAACCACAAAGTCTGTGAGTAACCCAATTTTTCAGCTTTCATTGCCGAAACAAGACCACTTGCATAATTTCCTCCTGTTTTGGCCTGTCCTGTTCCCCCCTCAACGGCCCTTACATAGAACCTTTCAATAAACACATCTATTGGTTTTTCTTTTTTGAAGTAGCTTGCAGAGGGGCTGGCCACAACAATAAATTTAAACTCCTTTGAAGGAGCAATTCCAAGGTGATTTTCTGTAGAAATCATGAACGGTCTTATATAAAGAGAATCCCCACTTTGATTAGGAATAAAAGGAGACACTTTATCAACCAAGGCTTTGATTGTGCCCATAAAAAGATCTTCAGGGATGAATGGCATGGCCATCCTCTCCGCCGATGAGTTAAACCTTTTATAATTCTCTAAAGGCCTGAAAAGATAAGGACCTTTTTTGTTAACGCGATAGGCTTTCATTCCTTCAAAAATCTCTTGCCCATAATGAAAAATTTTCGCTGTCGGTTGCAGTTTAAGAGGACCATAAGGCCCGAGCTTTGGAGTTTCCCAAATGCCCTCTTTAAAATCACAGGTAATCATAACGGGAGCGATGGTGGTTCCAAACCCAATTTCGTCAGGCAATTTAAATGATTTCAAAATATCCGTTACTCTATCATCTATTTTTATTTTCATTTTCATTTTTGGTTACCCTTTACTTTTCTTTCAAGCGGAGAAGGATAAGATCCCAGATTTTTCATGTGAGTTGTTTTACTAGATAGTTCCGTTAACATATCCTGGACGTGAGAATCTTGGCAATTTCCTTCAAAGTCTACATAAAATACATACTCCCAAGGTGAGTTAACTTTTGGTCTCGACTCTATTTTTGAAAGGTTTAAATCGTATTTTTCAAAAACCTGAAGCGCCTTGATCAAAGCACCTTTCGTATGACCTAACGTGAAAACAAGAGAGGTTTTGCAAGGAACTCGCTGATCATATAAGCGCTCTTCTCTTGAAACAACAATCAGGCGTGTATAATTTTTAAACTGATTAGTAATATTATTCTTGAGAATATGAAGACCATAAATTTCCGCTGCTTCAGGACTTGCAATAGCTCCGAGGGAAAGGTCTTGTAACTTGTGTATATATTCAGCTGCCATTGCAGTATTTGAAAAAGCTTCTTTTGAGCAATCAAGCGTATCAAGAAACTTGGAACATTGAAGAAGTGCCTGAGGGTGAGAGAGGATCCTTTTTATTCTATGGAGAGGAATCTTTTCCAAGGCCATAAGACAGTGGTTTACTTCAAGTATCTCTTCTCCGACAATCTTTAAGTCATATTTTCCTAAAAGGTCATAACTTTCATTAATCGAGCCTGCCGTTGTATTTTCAAGAGGCAAAATGGCAAAATCCTGCTCACCATCGACTAAGGCCTCGATCATTTTTCCTAAAGTTTCATAGCTTTCAAAAGATGCCTCTCTTCCCACTTTCATAAATTTTTTAAAGCTGCCGAAGTGAGTCTTAGCCGCTAGATAACTATACGACCCCTTAAGGCCATGATAAGCAACACGTAGACCTTCTTCGTCTTTTGTTTTATATAATTTTTGCTCTTGAACTCTTACTGAATACTCGATAATTTCACTAAAAAGCTTTCGAATATGCGAAGGATCCAGCTGATACATTTCACCTTTTTTCATGATACTTTGAAGAATTTCTTCTTCACGAACAAAGTCCCTAAACTTCAAGGCGCTATTATGAAGTTTGGCCTTCCCTATTTTATTAGCAACAGAAATTCTTTCAGAAAGACCTTCTAATAAGTTTCGGTCTATTTTATCAAGTCTGTTTCTGTATTCCTTTAAATCTTCTCTCATCAAATTGTCTCCATTTCCCTCTCACCACAAACTTTTCACTTTTCTCGTTTTTGGGGAACCAGGGAATCTACATGAAGTTTTTCATTTTGAACACTATAATTGTTCATGAGAATGTCTTATCTTTTCTACCGATTGGACAAGCAATAAATCACGGTTCTTGACTAGAAGATAAAATCCTTTTTAAATAGAGGTTTAGAGGTTTCAGTCTTATGAATTTTGGGAGGCCTGCGATTTCAATTTTCATTTTGATCTTCAAAAGACAATACTCTTTTATTTTTATTTTGCTCTTTCTTTCAGCTCAACTTACTCTGAGGTCTCATGCCGAGGAGAGCGAAAGGAAACCGCTCCGCCTTTATGCTTTTGAATGTGGTATGATTCAAATGGGTCCTTTTTTAGCCCTTCTTTCTACAAAATTTAGTGACCTCTACAATAAAGATAATATGAGAAAGGTTCCAACGACTTGTTTTTATATTCAACATCCTAAAGGTTCATTACTTTGGGGAACAGGATTAGATGACAGGTACATAAAGCTAGAAGGGGGCAAAAAGTTTTATGGAGGATTAAGTATCCATATAGTAAAAAAAACACTGCAGACAAAACTAAAAGAAATTGGAGTTTCTCCCCTTAATATCACTTATGTAGCTGTTTCACACCTCCATCAAGACCATACGGGAAATCTTCACATTTTCAAAAAGAGTAAGATACTCCTTCAAAAAGAAGAGGTGGAGGCAGGCTTTGGTCCCTTTCCTTCTTTTTATTTTTTTGAATTTGATCATTTTAAAAATATTAAACACCAAATTCAAAAACTTGATGGAGATCATGACGTGTTCGGTGATGGAACAGTCACCATAATTAAGGCCACAGGACATACGCCAGGGCACCAGGTTCTTCTTGTAAGGCTTCCCAATAAGGGGTCAATCATCTTAGGGGGTGACCTCTACCACTTAAAAGAGAATGAAAGAAAAAAGATTAGTCCTTTTCTCATAACTTACAATAAAAAAGATCTGCAAAAATCATTCTCAAAAATTGAAAGAATTCAAAAGAAAGAGAAAGCCTTTTTGTGGATCCAGCATGAACTTTCTCACTGGGAAAAGGCCCTGAAACCTCCTTTGTATTACGATTAATGATTACGAAGATCCCAATCATGGTAAATCCGAGTCAAGCGGGGAAGGACTAGGACTTTATAATCAAAATAAAGTTTGGTACGGTCTTCATCCTTGGAAGCGTGATTGGCCAAAACTCTTAATGTTTCTAAATAAGAGAGTCCCTCACATATTGTTTCTGCATGAAGCATGAGTTTTTCAATCTTTTCTGTTTCCGTCCATTTCGAGGCCTTAAATAGGTCCATTCCTTTAGGCCTTAATGTTCTGTAAATCAATTTTGTAATTTTTCTCTTTAACTTTCTCCCCAAAGAACTGAAATCTTCTATAGTCTTGTGTTGAGGTAGTTTTTCAAGGGGTGAGATCACGCCTCCGAAAAAGAGATGGGAAAAATAAGTTCTTGGCTTCTTTATAATAAAGGCCATCAAATCTTTTAGCGCCATCAATGCTTGAATTTGTGATGTTCCTTCGTAAAGGAGGGGACCAAAGCTATCCCTGTGATATCTTTCAACCAAATACTCCTCCATATAGCCATATCCGCCAAAAACCTGAATGACCTTTCCTGAAAGATAAGTCGCTGCTTCACAAGCATAGTATTTAACAAGAGGAGTCCTTTTCCTAGTCCACATATTGGCCGAATCAAAAAGTTGTTTTTCAACTTCAGTTAGATGTCCTGTTTCCAGTTTTTTTAATTCCAGTCTTTGATAAATATCAAAAAAAGATGCTGTATCAACAAGAAGAGCTCTTATCCCCTTTAACTCCGTTTCGAAATCTTCCAAGTTCCTTTGCATAAGAGGAAGTTCACTAATAGGTTTTCCAAACTGGACTCTTTCCTTTGCATACTTTTGTGCATCTTTTATTGCTGATTCAAGGACACCTAAAGACTGGAAAGCGACGCCAATTCGGGCCCCATTCATTAGATGAAGCATGTACTTAAATCCCATACGTGGCTTCCCAATCAAAGTCGCCACAGTATCCTCGTAAACAACCTCCGTGGTAAAAGAACCATGCATTCCCATTTTATTTTCATTTTTTGTCACGGTGAAATTAAGACCGGCTTTTTTCTCATGTACTTGCTCTGCCAAGAACATTGAAATTCCTTCAGTTCCCTCCGGGTCTCCTTTAATCCTAGCAAGCACTAGCCCTAAGCCACCGCCTCCATTGGTTATAAAGCACTTTGATCCATTAAGGAGGTAAAAACCATCCCCAGATGGTGTTGCTGAGGTTTTTAAAGCTCCCACATCACTTCCACATCCCGGTTCAGTTAAGCACATTGACCCACTAATTTCTCCAGATGATATTTTTGGAATCAACCTTTCCTTTACTTCATTACTTCCAAATCTTGCCAACATATCCCCGATGGCCGAAAAAAAAGCTAATTGAGTAGACGTTGAAACACAGGCCCTGGCAAGAAAGGCCAGGCCAATAAAATGTGGGGATTGAGGTAAGTCCATACCTCCATACTTTCTTGGCAAAGGTAAACTAAAAAGGTCTAACTCCTTTGCCTCTTTATAAATTTCTTCAAGGTCAGTTCCGGGAATTGTTTTTCCGTTTGAAACAGAGCCGGCCCCTAATTTATCAAGTCTTGCTGCTCTTTCTTTAATCGATGTTGAACTCCATTTAGAAATTGTTTTTAACAACTCTTCTTGGAATTGAATAACCTCTTCATTAGACTCCAGCCCATCTTCAGTAGGGAATTTTGGATAAAAAAGAGGTATTAGAGTCGACCAGTCAAGTCCGTTGTGAAAAAGCCACGACCAGTCACTTTCAGAATCATAATAACTCAAAAAAAGCCTCTCAGAAGAAGTTTTCTTCCTAAATTATTAGAATGCCTTTAAATCTTTTATAAATCACCAATTAATTGAATGAATTTGAGTAATTTTTTAAATAAGGACCATACACTCATTTAAAACAAAGCTTCATTTAATATGATTTTATTTTAGTGTAATCCTTAGTCTCAACTGGTTGAACACTAAATATCTTCTCACTTTGCCTTCCACCACATAAACCGACTCCAGAAATGACTTTTTTCACTCCTGGCAAATCCTCTTTATCAACACCATTAAAAAAACTTTCAGGAAAAAGAATTTCCCCAGGAGTAGCAATCTTACTTAATATTTCTGCATTTTTTTTACAAAACCCAAATGAAGAATAGTTTACCTCTTCAGAAGATCCGAAGTTTCCTACATATGCTTCACCTTCATCAACTCCTATTCCAACCCCCATTCTTTTAATTCCCTTTTCTTTTAAAAAAGGAATCAGAGTCACAAATATTTCTTTCTGAATTTCAAGAGCACATTCAATAACAAGATTTTTTGATAGAGGGCCTTTTCCAAATGCATTCCAAACAACAGATATAGTATCACCTAAACTATTATCAACTTGCCCTTCATATCTTTCACAAATCTCAAAGACTGTACTGTAATACATATTATAAAAATCTTTTATAACCTCATTATCAATTCCTTTAAAAATATCCTTTGCTCCTCTGATATTTACCCACATACAATGCACGTCAATATTTTTTGGAGGCTCTTCATTTATTTCACGAATCATTTTTTTAGATAAATAGTTTATAGGGACTCTTTCTTCAATAATTTCTTCATGAAAAATTTCATTTCCTTCTTTCTTCATTTTGACCCAAGCCAAAAGTTGAGCAAACAATTTCGCCTTTTTAAAGTTTTCCTGACTCCAATCTTTTTCCAAGTAGTCAATGAGACTCAAAACACCAACAACAAGACCATCTTGAAAAATTGGTAAACAAAGGTAGTTACTATAATCAAGGTTTGGTTGATTTTTAAAGACATACTCTTCTTTACAGTTAGGTGCAAAGTAAAAATTTTTGCTAAGGGCAGCGATGCTTTCTAGATTTGAACCATCCAAAGGTAAAACTTTATGGACATCCTCTGGTCCTCCAATCCTCGCAAATTCTTTTAGTCCCTTTTTTCTATCAATAAAAAAGAGAGCGAATTCCTGAATTGGAATATGTGACTTAAGAAGAAAAAAAGCTTTCTTTACCTGAACATTTAAAGAAGTCCTCTCTCTAAATAAATCACCACTAAAAAATCTTGTAAAGTCATTACCTAAAATTTCAACAATTTCGGCTTCAGCATTTCTAACATCATACTTGAATGTAGATGACCACAAATGGGCAAGAAAACTTTCTAGCATATCCAAATACTCATCTTGGATTTGGATTTCAATAAGAAGACCTTG
>DKQD01000101.1 GCA_002474345.1 Bacteriovoracaceae bacterium UBA7317 | reverse complement strand
GATTTCTGGAGTAAGAACTTTTCCATCAAAATAGGAGTGTTCTGCTGTTTCTTCATATTTTTTTGGAAAATCTTTTTCCAAGCCGACCCATAAAATTTCGGTGGGTGAACAAACCACACTTGCTTTTTGAAGTACATTCATATCCTCGGGTTTAAGACTCCTACCATCTTTTTTGTATGAGCCCTCTAAGGTAAGGATTTGATCAAAGTTTCTAAAAGCTTTTAGTGACTTCATTTTTGTTTTTCCTGACTTAATCCCATTCAGAAGGAAACTCCATATTTGTTTTTGTTGATTCCTCTTTGGCCAGTTCATAACCTGCATCCAGATGTCTAATTATGCCCATCCCAGGGTCTGAATTTAGAACCCTTGAAAGTCTTTTATCCATATCTTCAGAACCGTCTGCTAGAATAACCATACCAGCGTGTTGAGAGAATCCCATTCCAACACCTCCACCATGATGGAAACTAGTCCAGGAGGCACCGTTCATCGTATTTATCATCAGGTTAAGCAATGGCCAGTCTGAAACTGCGTCTGTTCCATCTTTCATGGATTCTGTTTCCCTGTTTGGAGAAGCAACTGATCCACAATCAAGGTGATCTCTTCCAATTACAATAGGAGCTTTAACTTTCTTTTCTCTCACTAGCTTATTGAAAAGAAGACCTGCTTTCTCTCTTTCTCCGTATTTTAGCCAACATATTCTTGAAGGTAAGCCTTGGAATTGGATCATATTTTGAGCTTTATCAAGCCAATTAATAAGCTTTGAATTTTCTGGAAATAATTCTTTCAAAGCCTCATCTGTGACTTTTATGTCTTCAGGATCTCCACTTAAGGCAACCCAGCGAAAAGGGCCGGAACCTTGGCAAAAAAGAGGCCTAATATAGGCAGGTACAAAACCTGGAAAGTTAAAGGCATTATTAACACCTACCCTTTCAGCACCAGCTCTTAAGTTATTTCCGTAATCAAAAACATGCGAACCTCTTTTTTGAAACTCTAGCATCGCTTTTACGTGATCACCCATCGTCTCATAACTTTTCTTAGTGTATTCTTCAGGGTTGTTTTTTCTAAGGTCTAAAGCTTCATTTATTTTCATGCCTCTTGGGACGTAGCCTTCAAGTGGGTCATGAGCTGACGTTTGGTCTGTAACGAGGTCAGGAGTTATACCCTTTTCAAGAATGAACTCAAAAAAGTCAGCAGCATTACCTAAAACACCTATTGAGATTGCTTTTCCTTCTTCCTTAAACTTTAATCCCTGCTCTAGGGCCTCTTCAAAAGTGTTAACTTTAATGTCGAGATAACCTGTTTCGATTCTTTTATCGATTCTTTTTTCTTCAACATCACATCCTATAAAAACTCCGTTGGCCATTTTTACAGCTAATGGTTGCGCTCCACCCATGCCACCTATTCCTGCGGTTAAAACAAGCTTTTTTCTTAAGTCACTGCCAACGCCGTAATGTTTTTCAGCAGCGGCCATAAATGTTTCGTAAGTTCCTTGCAGTATCCCTTGAGAGCCTATGTAGATCCAAGATCCCGCTGTCATTTGTCCATACATAAATTTGTCTTGATCACGGAGAAGTTTAAAATGATCCCAGTTAGACCAATTTGGAACAAGGTTGGAGTTGGCAATAAGGACTCTTGGGCCGTGTTCGTGGCTAGGAATAATGGCTACTGGTTTTCCAGATTGAATTAAGAGGGTCTGGTTATTTTCTAATTTTTTTAAAGCCTGAATTATATTTCGAAGGGCTTTGTGGTTTCTAGCAGCTTTCCCATTTCCTCCATAGACAATGAGGCTATCTCTATCTTCAGCTACATCTGGATGAAGGTTATTTAAAAGGCATCTAAGAGCTGCTTCTTGGTGCCAACCTTTACAGTTAAGTTCAGTACCTGTTGGTGGGAGGGGAATTTGATTTGATTTCATTACTTTAATTCTCCTATATTATTTTCAACTGCTTCAATTATATTATTCTTTTCAACTAGTTCTAAGATATTTTTAATATCATCATAAAATACACGATCTTCCTCGATAGGAGGAACGACTTTACGAACTAAATCATATACACTTTCTAGACATGGTGTTGATTTGTATGGTCTTTGAAATTCAAGGGCTTGAGTGTTACAAAGAATCTCAATGGCAAGGCATGCTTTGACATTCTCTAGGACTTTCCAAAGTTTAAGGCCTGCTGTGACTCCCATAGAGACATGATCTTCTTTATCTGTAGAAGTGGGTATACTATCAACACTGGCTGGGTGGCAAAAGACCTTATTTTCTGAGGTTAAAGCAGCTGCGCTAACATGTGCAATCATAAGGCCACTATTTAAACCGGAGTTTTTTGTTAGGAAAGCTGGCAACTCTGAAAAGCTAGGGTTCATCATCTTTTCCACCCTTCTTTCCGAGATGTTGCAAATTTCTGCTAAACCAATCGCTAAATAGTCCATACAGAAGGAAAGAGCTTGCCCATGGAAATTACCCCCTGAAATAACTTTGTCTTTGTCGCAGAAAATTAGGGGATTATCTGTTATGGAGTTCAACTCTGTTTGAACGACCTCCTCTGCATGTCTAATTGTTTGTCTAATTGCTCCATGTACTTGAGGAGCGCATCTTAGAGAATAAGGGTCTTGAACTCTCTCACAATCTGAGTGAGAGACCATTAGCTCTGAATCTTTTAAAAGTTTTTCAAGGTTTGCTGCACTTTCTTTTTGACCAAGGTGTGGCTTAAGGCTTGAAATATCTAAGTCAAAAGCTTTAGACGTTCCTCTTATTCCATCTACAGTTAAAGCACATGCAATATCTGAAAGTTTGATTAAGTTTTTTGACTCGTAGACCGCCATTGCACCTAGTGCAGCCATAATAGCAGTGCCATTTATTAGGGCAAGCCCATCTTTAGGTCCAAGAACTGCAGGTCTTAAGTTAACCTCTTTTAAAACTTCAGAAGACTTTCTTTTTTGACCTTTGTAAATAACTTCTCCTTCACCTATAAGTGCTAATGCTAAGTGAGCTAGAGGAGCTAAGTCACCGGAAGCTCCTACTGATCCCTTTTGAGGAATAATTGGAACAATACCATGGTTTATAAAGTCTTTTAGCAGATTAACTATTTCTGGGTTTATTCCAGAAAAGCCTGAGCAGAGGCAATTTGTTCTAAGAATCATAATTGCTCTTACAAATTTTTCAGAAAAGGGTTCGCCAATCCCTGTGCAATGAGATCTTATTAGGTTTACTTGGAGGGTAGCAAGATCTTCTTCAGGGATAAACTTGCTTGATAAAGCTCCAAAGCCTGTATTGATTCCATATACAGGCTTACCTTTTTTTACAACTTCATGAACGTACTTTCTAGATCGGGCCATTTTCTCTTGTGCGAGATCTGAGATTTCAATTTTCACTTCAGTATGAGGAGAAAGACTTGCTTCATATAAACTTTTAATTGTAAGGTTTTCACCAGTTAATATAAGTTCTTTATTTTGTTTTGAATTTCCCATTTTATTGACCTTTTTCTTACGACCTTAGTGAAGCAACTTTTGCAGGATAATCTTCCCTTGGATTTTTAAATATATAAGAGCCAGCAACAAGATTGTTTGCACCCTTTTGAATGAGTAAGGGCGCATTTTGTTGATTAATACCACCGTCAACTTGAATCATATAATTAAAACCTTTTTTAGTTTTTAAATCATTAAAAAATTTAACTTTTTCAAAAGAGTCCTCCATAAATTTTTGGCCACCAAAGCCAGGCTCAACAGACATGATTAAGATAAGATCCAAACTTTTTAGGATATCATCTGTAAGGTAGCTTACTGTAGAGTTTGGTTTGAGAGAAATTCCTACACTTGGGAAGTTCTCTTTGGCTTTCTCTATGAGGTAAGAAGTATCTTTAGCGGCTTCGAAATGGAAGGTAAAATTATGAAGGTTAAACCCCTTAAAAGTCTCTATATAAAACTCGGGATTATTAACCATTAAATGAGCATCAAGAGGATAATCGGAGACTTTACTTATCTTTTCAATAATAGGATGACCAAATGTTAAATTAGGGACAAAGTGTCCATCCATAATATCCAAATGGAACCATAAATCTTTCTGATTAGGGAATGATTTAATTTCTTTTTCAATATTGAGAAAGTCACACGCTAAAAGGCTTGGTGAAATTATAGTGTTCATTGTTTTAGACCTCTTCTCTTTTTGGGTTCACTTCAATGGATTCTTTTGAATTTTTTAATCCATTTAGAAGGTCAATGTCTGAGCTGCGTTTTTTTCCCTCTAGCTGAATTTCTGAGAGCCTCAAAGTTGCATCTAAGCAACCAATTAAAAGCTCGTTTGAGTCTATTTGAGTTTGACCAGGAGAAATGGTTTCTTGACTTTGCTTTATTGAGAATATTTTAAGCCTTTTTTTACCTAGAAAGCAGTAAGTTCCTGGCCAAGGGTCAAAAGCCTTCATTTTATTTTTTATTTCAGCAAATCTCATTTTTGAAAAATCAATATGACCATCTTCTCTTTTTAAAGAAGGAGCAAAGGAAACTTTGGATTCATCTTGGCTTATATAAGTAAGAGTATTATTAATTAGGTTATTTAAAAAAGTGTTGGTTGATAATGCAGCTTGGAACTTTAACCTTGTATAGAGTTGACCAAAGTTTTCATTTTTTGAAATCGCAATTTCATTAGAAAGAGCAACGTCTCCAGCATCCATTTTTTTTACCATTTTTTGTATAGAGACACCTGTAATACTGTCTCCATTTAATAGTGCGTGCTGAATGGGAGCAGCCCCTCGATAGGAGGGAAGCAGGGATGTATGAATATTAAAACAACCATTTTTAGGAATATTTAATACCTTACTTCCTAGAAACTGGGCAAAGGCAAGGACAATAATAGCATCGAGCTTTTTATTTTGGTAAAAGATGTGAGTACTCTCCTCCTTATTAATATTCTCAGTTTGGAGGAGTGGAATTTTATTGGCTTTAGCAAATTCAGCAACTGGAGGACTTTGAAATTTTTGTCCTCTTCCAGACTTTCTATCTGGCATCGAAACTACTTGAACGAGATCTACTTGCGGATGATTGTGAAGCATCTCTATTGTTGGCACTGCAAAATCAGGTGTGCCAAAAAAGGCTATTTTAAGCTTTTCCATATTAAAAGGCCTTATAGTTAAAAGGTTAAGCTCAAGAATGAGAAGAGTTTTTCTTCCTTTTTTGCCCTTTGAGGTACTTTTTGGTCAAGAAGTTTCTTTTGATAAAGCTAAGTCTTTCTAAAAAAACTACGCCATCAAGGTGGTCATTTTCATGTTGAATGCAGACAGAAAGAAGCTCAGTGGCATCCATTGTCTGACTTTGACCTTCAACATCTTGGAATTCAACAGAGATTTTTTCAAATCTTTTAACTTCTTCGTAAAGACCAGGAAGACTAAGACATCCTTCCTCGTAGGTCATTTCACCTTCTTTACTCTTTATGACTGGGTTTATGAAGATTAAAGGATTAAGGTTTTCATATGTATAACTTTTTTCTGATGAAGGTCCAATAGATTCTGCTCTATTATAATCCACATCTAAAACAAATATTCTTAAAGGTTTGCCTACTTGTGGAGCAGCTAAACCTATGCCAGGTGTTTGATACATAGTGTATAACATGTTTTGGCAGAGCTTTTTGATTGTTTCGTCAAATACCTTAACTGGCTTTGCAACCTTTTTAAGAATTGGTGATGGGTAAGTAATTATAGGAAGCAATTCACCCTTTTCGTGCGAATAAATTTCTCTTTTCGTTTCTAATTCCATAAGTAGCTTCTTAACATGCATATTCTAATGTGGTCTAGTCTATTTAGGCTTACTCTAAATCTTTACAGGATATTTTTAAATAAATTTAGTTTAAAACCTGTATGACAGAGAGAAGGAGTTTTCCTTAATATCGGTAGGTTGGGTGTTTTTAGTTGTTAAATTGGTAGACTCTGTATTTTTCATTGCGAAGTCTATTGAAAGTTTAGGTTGTACCCAGCCTATTCCAATACCATTAGTTTTTTCATCTTTCATGTTGTCTAAGTTCGTACCCAGTCGCAAAAAGAAGTCTTCAAAAACTTTAATTTGAGCGGCAAATTTATACATTGATTCTCCTTCGAAATCCAAATTATAATTGCCACCGATATCAGCCATTAGCGTTATGAGCCTTTTATAAGAGTATTGCATACCCAGGAGAGTGGGATAATATTCGACTCCTTTTTTGAAAGGATCTTTGATTGTAAAGCCAAATGAGAAAGACTCGTCGAGAATATGACTAAGTCCCAAAACAAAATGAGAGCTTTCGGAATTGTTATTAGCTTTTCTTTTTTTTGTAGTTGAGTAAGTAAGGCCTATTGCTGAGCTTTCTCCAAATGGAGAGGATATAGCAAAAGCCCAGCGTTTGCTCTGAGAATCTTTTTCTTTATATTTATGATAGCTTGCAGAGCCTTTAAATTTGCCTTTAGAATCTGATGCAATGAATCCTATGTGGCTAGAGTCATCCATTAGCTTTTTTATTCCGTTTTCTGTAGTTGACGTTTTCTGGTCTGATCGTTGTATATAAAAGGAAGCTAGATTAAAAAATGCCATGGGTGCAGGGTTTAGAATTGTTGACTCATCGATTAAAAGCGATGCTACACCTGCACCTGCAGTTGACTTAAGTCGAGTTGTTTCAAAGTTGTAGGGGAGACTCCAGCTATTTTTACAAGCAATGCAAAGCAAAAAGGCGAGGTAGATTTTGATAGTTTGTAAGTTACGGGCTATATTTGAATAGTTTGTTATGCAATCCAAGAATCTTATCCTATTTATAAGCTAGCATTTCTTAAAATTAAGAGGAAAGTATAATGGAAATAAAGAAGGTCGTCATCCCTGTTGCTGGAAAAGGTACCAGGTTTTTGCCAGCAACGAAGGAATTACCAAAAGAGATGATTCCTATTATTAATAAGCCCATGATCCAATATGTTGTTGAAGAAGCTATTAACTCTGGAGTTGAAGAGGTTATTTTTGTAACTTCTAGGGGAAAAGAAGCTATTGAGGATTACTTTTCTAGAAATAAAACCTTAGAAAAGTTTTTGGAAGAAAAACAGAAGTTTCCAGAATTAGAAATGTGTAAAAAAATAGGAGAGATGGTAACCTATAGAACGGTAATCCAAAACGAGCAACTTGGTTTAGGACACGCGATATTGTGTGCAGAGGATTTGATTGGAAGTGAAAACTTTGGAGTTATTTTAGGAGATGACCTAATTTTAAGCAGAGAACCTGTTCTTAAGCAGCTTATGGAGGTTTCAAAAATCAATAACGATAAATCTGTTATTGGTGTTATGGAAATAGATCCAAGTGATACAAAGAAGTATGGTGTTATAAGCGGAAGTACTCTTGCCAATGACCCAAGAACTTTAAAGCTGGATGCGATGGTAGAGAAGCCTGAGCCATTAAAGGCACCAAGTAATTTAGCAACGCCAGGACGCTATATTTTTACACCCAGGATATTCAAGTTTTTGAAAGAGATAAAGCGAGGAGTCGGTGGAGAGTACCAGTTAACCGATGCAATTAATCTTCTTTGCCAGGAGGAGAAGTTTTTTGCTCATAAATTTAAAGGTGATAGATTTGATACAGGCAATATTCAGGGTTATTTGGAAGCTACAATTGAATTTGCCTTGCGTGAAGAAAATACAAGAGAAACAATGATATCAATAATTAAAGAGAAAGTTTCGCACTATAATTTAAGTATTTAAGGAAGATAAAATGAAAAGGACTTTATTAATTATCTGTTTTACCTCTCTTTGCTGTTTTTCATCTGTCATGGGTGCTGTTCCAAACACGGAAGGTTTATTTAGAAACCCGAATAACCCAGACTTGGCCGGAAACTTTGTGGAAACAAATATTCTTTTTGAGGAGTTAGGCAATGAAGAAGATTCGAAAGGTTTAAATTTGAAAATGGAAGGAAGGGCTGGTTTAATTAAGAGATATTTAAAGCTCATTTTTTCTGTTGATAAAGATAAAAGAATAAGGACGGTTCAGATTGAGTACGATGGGAAAAAAATGAGGGATAGTGAAATAAGTCAGGTGACCTATTTTCCAAACCTTCTTTCAAAGTTAAAAAAAGATGCAAATTTATCTCGCGTATTATTTTACTCGCAAATTTTTATGTTTGCTTTAAATGACTCTAGAGCGATATCGAACTTTTTTAAAAGAAGTAATAGTGATTATGAATTGAATAAAGAGCTTCTTAATATAGAAAAACTTGCTCTCTTTAAGAGATACAAGAGGTATTTGTCTGCGATCAGAAAAAACAAGGACCTAAAGCAGAGCATTAATTCGCCTTTACAAAGCTCCGATGATGAAAAGAAACTTAAAATTAAAGAAATTTTATCATCTAGGACATATAGAGAGAGTAATAAGGTTAAGTTAATCCGAGAAGACGGAAAGTTTTATTGGTCTCTTGATTTAATGAGAATCAAAGCCCTTTTTGAGAATAAAAGTCATCGTATAAAGAGCTTATTTTTAGAGACCAAAATAGGCAATATTTCCTATGAATTTGGAGAATTTATTTCTTTGAATGGTCTTCATGAACTTCCAAAATATATTCATTTTAAAGTTGCGGAAGAAAAAAAATACAAAATATCGTTCCTATCTTTTAAGAACTTTTTAAGTAAATCAAAGAAGAGAACTATTAGGCAGCGCTATAAAAAATGGAAAGAGAAATTGAAGCTATCTAGAGAAAAAAATGTAAACAGGGACTTAATGACAACAACTGACTTTGATATTATTTCTCCCTCTCTGGTAAAGAAAAAATTTATCTTCTAGAGACCTTTATTATTTCATGAAAAAAAAGTTTAGCCTAATCGCTGCAAACACACCTTTTAATAATTCTAAATTAATTTATGAAACTAGTTCAATATTTTCAAATTTAGAAATAGGAAAGTTTATTTTGGTACCTCTTGGGAAAAAAAATATCTCAGGGTGTGTTATTGAAAAAGACTTGCGTGATTTAGATGGCTTAGATGAAAAAAAGATTAAATCTGCAATTGCAGTAGTTGAAGATTCATATTCGTTAGATGAAGAAGAGGTGAAATTTTTAAAATGGGTTTCTATGTACTATCACTATCCTCTTGGTATGTTAATTAAAGATGTTGTCCCTAAGTTTTTAAAAAAACCGAGATCGGTAAAATCTCTTATCGGAAAAGGTAGAGAAATAACTTTTAATTTAAATAAAACTCAAGTTCAATGTGTGAATAAAATAAAGAGTTTTCTAGGGCAAGGTTTTAGTAAGTGGCTTCTTCATGGAGTGACGGGAAGTGGGAAGACAGCAGTTTATTTTGAAATAATAAAAAAGGTTTTTGACAGTGGACAATCTGTTTTATTTCTTCTGCCAGAAATAAATTTAACACCTCAGTTTTTAAAGTTTTTTCAAGAGCATTTACCTACAAAATTATACTGCTACAGTAGTGCTTTAAATAATTCAGAAAAATTACATATTTGGAAAGAGTTAAAAAGTGATCATGACCCAAAGGTGTTACTAGGAGTTAGAAGTTCTGTATTTCTACCTTTTAAGAGGCTTGGTCTTATTATTGTAGATGAAGAGCATGATCACTCCTATAAACAGGAAGAGAGGTGTCCATATAATGCAAGGGATATTGCCATAAAAAAGGCGCACTCGTTGGATATACCAATTGTTTTGGGTACTGCGACTCCTTCAATGGAGACATATTATAATTTTTCAAAAAGTTTGGAAGATAAAAAATTCTATTTAAAAATGGAGGAACGTGTCGGAGGAGCTTATTTTCCAAAAATTAATATCATGAACTCTAGCTCAAAAAAGGAACAGCTCCAATTTTTCAATTCACTTTGGCCATTCAATGAAGAAAGTATCAAGAAAATTGAAAAAGCTGTAGAGAAGGGGGAACAAGTACTAGTTTTCGTAAATAGATTAGGTTTTGCGAAGTACATTCAATGTCACTCGTGTGGAAAACAGTTTGAGTGCCCAAACTGTTCAGTTAATTTAAAATTATTTCATTCTAAGAATGTATTATCTTGTAGGTATTGTGAGATGTCTTTCCCAATACCAAGCAATTGTGATGTTTGCGGTAATTCTCAATTAATCCAAAGAGGCTTCGGGACTGAAAAATGTGAGCAGGTTTTAAAGAGTTGCTTTCCATCTAGAAGAGTTTCGAGGTTCGATAGAGATGAGTTGAGAACATTTTCTCAAATTGAAGGACGTCTAAGAGACTTTCATAGTGGGAATATTGATATTTTTGTAGGAACTCAAATGCTTTCTAAGGGACATAACTTTGAGAAAGTGAATTTAGTTGTTGTTTTGGGTGTTGATTCCATGCTTAGCTCATCGGACTATAGGGCCCATGAGAAAATTTATCAACAAGTTAAGCAAATTAGCGGAAGGTCAGGCAGATATAGCAAGGAAAGCGAGGTATGCATACTAACATCCAATCCTGGGCATAATATTTTTAAATTCTTAAAAGATAACTCTTTAATTGATTTTTATCGTGAGGAAATCAAGGTAAGAAAAAACTTGAGTTGTACTCCCTATTCAAAGTTTGTTAATTTATCCTTCACATCGAAAAATAGGGAGAAAGTTGTTGAAGACGTTTATTTTGCTTTAAGTATTCTTGAAAGTCTTCGCGATAATTACTTTGATTCAGTAAAAATTTTTAAACCTAGGGCTCACATCATAGAAAAGTTAGTCAATAATTATAATTGGAATATAACTTTGAGTGGGAAAAAACCTAGTGACCTTCACAATATAATTAATAGTCTTGCACTTAATTTAAAGAAAAATAATCTTCAGTTCAAAATTGATATTGATCCAAGTTACATAAATTAAATTTTATTTAGATAAATCCTTTTTTAAAATTTTTTGTAGGACATGCCGATAATATATATCAGGAGATATTATATGGCTGCGAGTTTTTTAAAGATTATAATTTTACTTTTTTCTGGTTTTGTTTTTATTAATGAATGCTTTTCGCAACCTAAAATTAATAGGGATGATCTATTAGATAAATTTAAAAAGACATATTGTTTAAGTGATCTTAATGACAAAAAATGTGAGGAGAAACTTGATGATAAAATGAAGGATGTAAGGCTTAGGTGTTACAGACTTACAGTAAGCCAGAAAGAATGTAACGATAGAGCTTTAGATAGTGTTGATAGCTTCTTAAAGTATTTAATTTGGAAGCGCAAAAGTAAAGGCCGAGCACCAGGTGAAGATATAAGTAAAAGGACAATAAGAAAAAACCAAGATAAAAATTGGAGTGATTTTGTAAATCATGATTTAGGAAAGCTTGATTTTGAGGGAATTGATAAATTTCTTTATCCTGAGTTGGAAAAGAATGTAGTTACAAATCTAAAAAATGAAAAATTAAAATTGAAGAAAGATTTGGAAGATACACGTGAAAAGTTAAAAAAAGTAAAAAAATCTAAAAATAAAAATGAAAAAGAACTGGAAATAGCATTAGAAAAAGAAAAAGAAGCTTTTGATAAGGTTAATGCCATTGAAGAGGTTGAAGAGAATGCTGAAAGCTTTGTACATAATTCTTTAAATTTACCAAGAAAAAAGTCTTGTGATCAGAAAATAGCTAATTTTGTCCCACTAAAATTACTCAAAGACTTAACCTGGAATAAAAAAGGAATTGATATCAGTGTCAAAACAGATCCTAAAACTAAAAAGAAAAGTTTATCAGTAACTATGCCGGACTATATTGAAAAATGTTTCCACCCTAAGGTTATTGTTAAAAAGGGTGAAGGCAATAAAATTTTGATTGCTGTTCAAAACTTAAATCAATCAATAAATTCTGGTAGAGAGTCAGGAATTAAAAGAAGATTTGAGAAGTGTATATCAGATGAGTTGGTCGACCTTAAAAATCCTAGAGGGGATCATTTTCATAGACCATTTAAACTAAAAAACTATGCAAGGGATATTGACATTTCAAACGTAGATCCGTCTAAGGATATAAGGGTTGTGTATGGCTCCCCTAATAATTGGAACAAAAGTTCCTACAAACCCGATCCAATTTCAGATAATAATGACAAAGTAACTTTTAGAGGAGAGAAAAATAAGTGCCTGGAAGCACTTACTCAAGAAAATTTAAAAGAGGGAGGTTTAGATCTTTTGGGTTGGAAGGAAAGGAAGAAGCAATTGTATGAACTATGCAATAAGGACCTCAGCTTTTTTTCTTTAACTAATGTAATTAAAAGTTTGTCTGATTATCCAGATGAACTTGTTTCAGATGTCAAAGCCGTTTTAAGGTCTAAGCTAGATAAGAAGAGTTCTGAGCAGATGGAATTACTCAAAGAGTACGGTAATGAAATAGCTAACGCGGAAACTAGGGAAGAAGCAAAAGAAAGTCTTGAAAATTATCTCAATGTTCTAAGGGATTTAGATAATTTTATTTTGAGGCCCAGTCTAAAAGAGTTAGAGAAGTTAATGAGTACAAGAAGTAATTCAAAAAATAGAAAGGAAGTTGATAAAAGAATCAAGGAGCTTAATGAAATAATAGGACGGTTTTCAAAAGGTAAAATTTCAAAAAATGGTTCAGAGAAAGAGTTAAAAACTAAAGACGTTCTAAAAAAGCTTCTTTATTTTGGTCTAGAAGATGGAGCTAATGAGATCAACCTTTATAGACTTCACTCAAGTGCCTTTTCTCGAGTTTATAAGAAAGGCGGCCGTAAGAAGGATAAAGATAAAAAACAGGCCAAGAGGTTAACGCATAAAGCAGCTTCAAAATTAGTAAAAAACGGACAACTCAAGTTTGAAAAAGGTTCTTCCTTTAATTCTAAACTTTATAAGGCCATGAATGGAGAAAAATCTTTTAGCCATATTAATAGGTCTAATATTAAAAATTATCAAAGACGAAGGCAGGGTATGTTAAAAAGTTTTTATGAAAAAGAAAAAAAATATGCCTCATATTGTCAGAGGTCTTTTTTCGGATTTATAAAAAATGCTAATAAATGCAAACGTTTTCAGAAAGGACAAAGAAGTCGTTATAGAAGAATTCAGTCTATGGTTAGTGGAATGGATAAAAAAATTAATTCAGAGCAAAAGATTGAGGCGCAGTTTAGGGCCCTCGAAAATAAAGCTAGAGATAAAAAAAGGGAAGAGTTGGGGAGAAGCTTTAAAAATATAGAGGATAAAGCTTTTTCAGATAGGCTAATGGAAGATGACTTTATGGAAGGTATTTATAAAGAGAGGTTGTCGTTTTTTGGAGATGTCTCTGAGGAAGATGATCCTTTAAAGCTCTTTAACGAAAACGACCAAGGGGAGGAGGGCCCTTCTGGAGTTTTGTATTATCCTCAGTTAATGAATAACTCTTCATTAGGGTTAGGAAATCCAACGGGAGGCTACTATAATCCAGGTTGGGGAGCTTCCTACTATGGAATCCCATTAAATAGCCCTCTTTACACGAGGTGACTTCGTTACTAGTTTTTTTAGAAAGTAACCCCTAAATTTAGTTGCATTGAATAGGAGTTAGCTAAAGCAACAGAGTCAGATGAATTATTTGTAAAGGCGTAATAGTCGCCTGGCACACTGTACCCCAAGGAAGATCCTATTTTTATTTCGTTATTCCAGAGGTATGTGAAGCCTGCGTCAATTTCGAAGCCCATTGACTTGTCTTGGTTTAATGAGTTTCCAGTAGTGAAAGTTCTGTGGCTGGTATGATTATAAGCAGCTTTGCCGCTTTTAGCAGTTTCTATTGCATTGGCGTAAATAAAACCTATATCCCAAAACCAATTATCCATGGTGTAATTTGCATATAGCTTCACGAATTGCGCGTTGGTTATGTATGAATCATAAATGCTTTGAGTATCACTATTTTTGACAGCTGAAAAATTATATCTAAATAAAATATTTGCAATTTGGTAGTTGGGGTGAAGGTAAAAAGCATTAAATTCGTCAGTATTACCATCTTCTCCGTCTATGGACCCGATTGTCGCTCCAAACGTCCATTTGTTATTATATTTATACTCTGCTTCTACAAGAATTGCTTTTGAGTTGAAGTCTGCGGAAGAGCTGGAGCTAAATATCTTTCCAATACTACCAGTAACAATAGGAACTTCTACCTCCAGTTTGAGGTTACCAAACATTTTTTTGAAATAAATATCAATCAGCTTAACGTTTGCTTCTCCGAGTGAATTGGCTGTTCCACTTATGCCAGACTTCATGGTGGCGTTTGATGATCCACTTACCTTTTTTCTATAAAGGAGGCCAAATCCGAGGTCGTTTTCTGGGTTGTCATAGAGAATTGAAAAACCATATTCTGTTGTACTGGCGGAGCTGACAAGTTTATTTCCTGAGCTAAGCCTTGCCCAAAAGGGATCTATGTAAAAATTTCCAACTTTCATCTTGATGGTGACGCCATCTCGGGAGTAGAAGTGACGATCCCATAAGTTTTTACCGTCATTTATAACGGCGCCTAAGCCCCAGTGAGCTTTGTGTCTTCCAATAATGTATGTTGCTGTATCGGCAAAAAGCTCTAAGTATAGCTGATTTATGTTAAGAGCTTTTTCCGTTGTAGTATTGATGTTGTATAGGGCTCCTCCCATGTCCCCGACGAAGTCACCTGTGGCATCCTTTTCTCCATCTTGCTGTCCATTCTCACCAATTTTTCCGCCTCTTCCATAGCCTGTGGATAACTCTGCTTTTAGAGTAGAGGCATCATTCACTATGATAATGGGTTTTAAGCTTAACAAATAGCTTTGAAAAGAAGCCTCGGAGCTACCTGCATCAGAGACTACTTGAGAGCCACTGCCGACTGGTGATGCGATAGTACTGCCATCGGTCACTTTACGGAAGTTAGTTATAAGTGTTGTATCGACACCGAACTTACCCTGCCAGTCAATTGGAAGAGCGCTTCCAATTATAGGGGTAAAAAGAAATAATATAAATGAAAAGAGCTTGATTCCATATTTCTTTTGTGGCACGAAATTCTCCTAAAGGTATTAATTTTTTGAGGTCAGAGCTCTTCCTCAAACTTTTAGGTTTATAAATATATTGAATAGACTTGGCTTAGTCAAAAGAATGAGAGACACAAGTTTATGAAAGAGGCTTGTTTTTTAAAACAGGCTTTTTTTGAAGATTATATGAAAAAGAAATTTTTAATTTATTTTTTCTTTGTCACAGCTTTGTCTTTAGCAGGCTTTTCATTCTATTGTTTTCACTTGATAAATGATATATCAGTCAAGTTGGAAGATGTTTCAAAAAATAATGGAGATTTGCGGCAAGCTAAAAATTTTTTGGAACAAGGCTCAGTAGCTAATAAAAAGGACCTTAGTGATTATATCCTGTTTTCTGATTATAGGGGAAGTTATAAAAATTGGCTTAAAGAAAATGCGAAAAACCTGGAACCTTTTTCAAGTAAAAGCCACCTAATACACTTAAATGATGACTCCTCTATACCCTTACTTTCTAATAATCATTGCAGTTTGGCTTATTGTTATCAGCATAAACTACCTTTTAATGAAATTCCTGCGCTATTTTGGAAAAGCCTGATTGGTATAGAGGACATAAGATTTATTTTTCACAATGGCGTCGATATTAAATCTATTCTTAGGGCTTTGTGGGTTGACTTGAAAGCGGGTAAGTTTGTACAGGGCGGCTCAACAATTACACAGCAATTAGTTAAGAACCTCTATTTATCTAATGAAAAAACTATTTCAAGAAAAATTAAAGAATTTATCATTGCTTTGTATGTTGAAAGAGTTTTTTCTAAAGAAAAAATTTTGGAAAGTTATTTTAATGAATTTATTTGGGGGTCTTTACAGGGAATTAAGGTAAAGGGTGTTTATTCTGCGTCATTGTTTTATTTTGGGAAGAAAATAACCTTATTAAAGCCTTATGAGGTTGCCGTACTTATTGCGATGCTCAAGGGTCCTTATTTTTACCACCCTATTCGGAAAACAGGGCGATTAAGGGCAAGGGTTGATTATATTTTTAAAAAACTCAAAAAATTATCCCTGCTTCCTGTTGATGAACAAGCTTGGAATCAAACTAATTGGGTAGCATGGAAAAATGAGCTTACAGACCGTGAGTCTGGCCACCCTTATAAAAGTTTGGAGAGAGCTTCTTTAGAGAGTGGAAAGGATGTGGGTGGCTTTGATGACTTTGAAAGATATATTTTTTTCAAAAAAGCTCAAGCTTTGAGGACTCGCTTATTAAAAAAGTTAAAATTTAAAAAAGATATTACCGTTAAAGCAATTATTGGGAATCCTTCTTTAATAAAAAAAGGTGAAAACCTTTTTTACTATTATTCAAAAAGACAAAGATCTTTAAAAAGGTCTATTGAAGAAGAATATCATCAAGTTGGAAGTTTACTAAAACCTATTCTTTATTCTCTTTTCGCTAAGAAGGGCTATGGCCTGAGTTACGGTGTTAGTACAGAAAAGATGAGCTTACTTTTGAAGTCGGGTGCTTGGTCACCAAAAGATTCTCATAAAGATTTACCGGGTATTTTAAGCTTGGAACAAACCCTTTTGATGTCTCTTAACGGTCCTGTGATTCGAATGGCTTCTCAAGTGGGTTTTTCTTGGTTGGAAAGAGAGTTAACAAGCATAATTCCTCGTTTAAGGACTCCACTTGCAGAGTTTCCAGCTCAATTACTGGGCTCAGTAGAGCTAAGCTTAAAGGAAATATATTCTATTTATGAAAAGTTTATACTTGATGAGTGTCTGGTGAAAATAAATGGTGTAACTTCAAAGAGTATTGTCTCCGCTTTATCTTATCCAAATAGAGGCACTGTTCGTAGAAAGTTGGGGCCTTTTTTCAAGAATTTAAGGTACTTTGGAAAAACGGGTACTTCAAACAAGGGGCAAGACAATTGGTACCTTTTTTATACAGGTGATGAATTAGGTGTTATTTGGGTCGGTAACGAAGGAGCCCGAACCCAAAAAGATTTGAATCTTTATGGGAGCACCACATCATTCTCTCTCTTTAAGGAGTTTTATAGTTCAAGAGGAAAGGGTTTTTCTGAATTTAATTGTATAAATTAGAGTTCTAGCCTTGCAAAAGGAGGGGGCTAGTTGTATGTTGTGCAAACTCTTTTTTGCTTCATCTTAATGGGGTGTCGACAAGTGGTAAGTCAACAGATTTTGATTCTGTCATGCGCAGGTTCGAGTCCTGCCACCCCAGCCACCTTCTTGGCTCTGATTTCATTTAAATTTGGGGGGTAAATGAAACGCATTGTACTTGTATCAGGGACATCTAACCCAAATTTATCTCATCAAATTTCAGAACATCTCGATGTTGCTTTGGTAGATCCGCAAATTGTTAGGTTTGCTAATGGTGAAATCTTTTGTGAAATTGAAAAAAACGTCCGTGGAGCAGATGTATTTGTTATCCAGTCTCTTTGTCCTCCAGTGAACGACAACCTGATGGAGTTACTGATAACAATTGATGCACTTAAAAGAGCTTCAGCATCTTCTATAACCGCTGTGATACCTCACTATGCTTATGCTCGCCAGGACAGAAAGGTTAGTCCAAGAACACCCGTTTCAGCGAAACTTCTTGCGGACCTCATAACAGTTGCAGGAGCAACCCGTGTTATAACAATGGATTTACATGCTGGGCAAATACAAGGTTTTTTCAATATACCTTTCGACAATATTTATGCTTCACCTATTTTGCTTAAATATATAAGAAATGAGATTTTATCAGACCACACAATTTGTATATCTCCCGATAGTGGTGGCGTTGAGAGGGTAAGGCACTACGCTAAAAAGCTTAAGTGTGATCTGGCAATGATTGATAAAAGAAGAACTGGGAAAAACGTTGCTAAAGCAATGAATATTGTGGGTGATGTGGAAGGTAAAGACTGTGTTATTATCGATGACATGATTGATACAGCTGGAACCTTAGTAGAAGCTTGCAAAGCTTTGAAAAATGGAGGAGCACTAAAAGTTTATTGTTGTGCAACCCACCCTGTTTTTTCTGGTCCAGCGCTTAAAAGAATTGCTGAGTGTGATGAACTTGAGCAAGTTATTTGTTCTGATACAATACCTCTCACCGAGGAAGCTCAAAAGATTCAAAAAATTAAAGTTTTATCTACTTCTGAATTGTTATCAAAGGCTATCCATAGAACTTTCAACAATGATTCAGTTAGCTCTCTATTTATCTAATGGACTTCCTAATTGTAGGCTTAGGAAATCCTGGCTCTGAATACCAAAACACAAGACATAATATAGCTTGGAGTGTTTTAGAGAGTGCACCTTTCTCCTCTCATTTAGCTTGGAGGGAGAAGTATAAAGGCTTTTATGCGTCTCATGGGTTTAGGAATGTAAAAGGTCATTTTCTGAAGCCGCAGACTTATATGAATTTAAGCGGTGAAAGTGTTCAGCCTTGCGCTGACTTTTTTAAAATCAGGGTTGAAAATATTCTAGTTGTTCATGATGAGCTGGATCTTCCTTTTGGGACGTTGGCGTTTAAAAAAGGAGGAGGCTTGGCTGGGCATAATGGACTTAAATCAATCTCGCAAATATTGGGTTCTCAAGATTTTCTGAGGTTAAGGTTGGGTATTGGAAGGCCAACTCATGGTAATGTTGCTTCCTATGTTCTATCAAACTTTTCTTCTGATGAAAGAATGGTGCTTGATGACTTCCTTAAAGGGGGAGGAGAAGCCATTGATTGTTTTATGAATGAAGGCTTTCAAAAAGCAGCAAAGACTTTTAGTAAGAAGAGTTATACAGAAGTTTAATTGAAAAAAGTTTTAAATTAAGGAGAAAAAGATGGGGATTAATTGTGGAATTGTTGGGCTTCCTAATGTTGGAAAATCTACTATTTTCTCTGCAATAACTTCTGCCCCTGCTGAGGCTGCAAATTATCCTTTTTGTACAATTGAGCCAAATGTTGGAATTGTAAATGTTGCAGACGGAAGATTGGAGAAGATAAGTTCTATAATAAAAACGAAGAAAGTTATACCTGCTATCGTGGAGTTTATGGATATTGCTGGTTTAGTAAAAGGAGCTTCTAAAGGCGAAGGTTTGGGAAATCAGTTTTTGGGTCATATCAGACAAGTAGATGCTATTGCCCATGTAGTTAGATGCTTTGATGATGAGAATGTTGTTCATGTTGGTGGTAGAGTTGATCCAATTGAGGATATTGAAATTGTTAATACTGAATTAGCTTTGGCAGACTTAGAAGTTGTTCAGAAAAAGTTGGAAAGCATTGGGAAATTGATCAAAAGCCAGAATAAAGATGTTTCAACTAAAGCAAAAATTTTGAAACCTATTCTTGAAAAGTTAATAGTTGGGTTGGAAGAAGGCAAGCCTGCCAGAATGGTTGAATTAGACCCTGAAGACTTAGAGTCCTGCAAAGACCTCAATTTGATCACACTCAAAAAGGTTCTTTATGTTTGCAATATTGATGAGGAAAGTCTTACATCAACTTCAAATCCTTATGTTCAGAAAGTGGAGGATTTTGCGAAAAGTGATGGTGCAGAAGTTTTACTCATTTGTGGAAAACTAGAGGCTGAAATCTCTTCCTTGGAGACAGAGGAAGAAAAGAGAGAGTTTTTAAGCGAAATAGGGATCAATGAGTCTGGGCTTGATAAGTTAACCAGAATTGCATACGAAATGCTCGGACTTAGAACTTATTTTACTGCTGGAGAAAAAGAAGTAAGAGCCTGGACATTTAAAACGGGTGCTAAAGCACCTCAGGCTGCAGGAGTCATTCACAGTGATTTTGAAAGAGGGTTTATTCGAGCGGAGGTTTACCACTGCGAAGAGCTATTTGAGTTTGGGACAGAAAGTAAGTTAAAGGAGTCAGGTAAGCTAAGAGTAGAGGGAAAGGAGTACGTTGTTGAGGATGGAGATGTAATGCATTTTCGCTTTAATGTGTAGACTTGAAGGTAATAAAAAATGAATCTTTGAGTGGCACACTCAGATTCGACTTTTTTTCTAGCCATTTGTAGAAGAAAATATTTCTATAAATTAATTTTACATAATTTCTAGTTTCTCTAAATGGAATTGATTCTATTATGGAGAGTGGATCATCTGAGTTGAAGATTTTTCTTTTCCAGTTTTCAATTCTTTTTTCACCAGCATTATATGCAGCCAATGTATATATAAGATTTCCTTTGTATTTATTTAGTAATTTTTTAAAATATCTAATACCTAGCTTTAGGTTAAGGTTTGGATTTTTCAATTGAAAGCTTTTTATTTGTTTTTCCATAGATCTAGCTGTACTTGGCATTATTTGCATCAGACCTCTCGCTCCAACTCTTGAAATAGCTCGAGGATTGAATGCAGACTCTTGCCTTATCAAGGAGAGAATAACAATTGGATCTATAACTTTTTCAATTTTCTTGATTTCATTGAAGTATTCAAAAGGGAATAGAATTTTCAAATAATGATAGTTCAAAAGAAATTTTTTAAAAGTTAAAGATTTATGTATCATTTTAAAAGATCGAAGGTACTCTCTTTTGTTTGCAAAAAGTTTAACAATCTCTGTAAAAAGTAACCTTTCATGATCTTTTTTTGAAATAGCAATTTCGTTTGGATTCTTATAGACATCTTTTGGCGAAAGATTTGTCAAAAAATGAATTTCTTTTTCCTCCAATCTGTAATCTTTAAAAGAAACCCATATGAGAAGTCTTCTTAGGGAGTTTAGAAAATTTAATTTAAACTGATTTATATTTAGCTTTTTTTCTTTTGAAAATATATTGTTATTAACTAATTGATCTTCCTTATTTTTGCTTGAAGATTTATTTAGTTCTTTTAATGAAATGATAGAGTAAAAACTTAAAGGATTTGATGTTATTATATCTTTATACAATGTCTTTGCTAGAGCCTTTTCACCATTCTTTTTTAATGATACAGCGACCCAGAATTTAAGCTTGGTACTAATGTTGTTAAAATTCTCTATTAGGTTTTCCTTTAAAATAAAATTTTGAGCACCTCTGTAATCTTTTCTTAAGAGGTGAGTCCAAAGAATTAGAAACAGAGATTCACTTTCATCTTTTATAGGATTAAAGATGTTAGAGGTTTGAAAAATTGATGTGGCAAAATCGTAGTGACTTTCGTATAGGAACTTTTTACCAATTCCTGTGAATTTTTTCCAAGCATATTTATTGCTTATTAAATCTCTATTTTTTAAATAGAAACTTAATGTGTCTATAACAAGGTTTTTGCTTTTCTCAAACTTAAATAGCTTAAAAGAATTGTCAATTTCCTTAAATGATTGTCTGAGTTGTTGCTTTTTTAACTTTTTTAAATTTATATGGTGTTCATCTTGAGCTTGAAATTGTTTTAATGATTGAAAAGATTCTGGCTTTAAAGATTTTAATATTTGATCATTTATTTTTAACTCTTTTTTCTTTGCACTTGATACTACTAGATTTGATAATAAAGTGTATACGTTCGGCTCTTTTGACATTTTTTTTAAAAGCTTTGAAAATAATTTTTGATTTTCACCTTCTAAGTAATTTTCAAGATTCATTGATAAATAGTTAAAATTACTTTTTTTAAGAAGAAAAGAATTATCAGATGAATAAGCGATTTTAATGAATAAGTTATTACAGAATTTTTTTAATAATTTTGAAATATTATTAAAAATTGGATAGTGGTAATTTTTTTTAAGATGACAAGTTTTATGAAACTTGTCGTTTTTATTTAAAGCGGATATTTTTTTGGCTTTTTTTAATATAAACTCGTAACTTTTAAATGAGAAAGAAATTCTTGAGAGCAATATTAACTTTTTTACTTTCTCATGGTTAAGCTTATTTCTTTTTAAATCTTTTAAAAATACTTTAAAGTATTTGCCAAAAGTTTTGTCACTTTGTAGAGGTTTTAGTTTTTTAAAAATAAAGCTTTGATCTGATCTTTTGAAATTGTTATTAATAATGGATTTATTGATTGATGAGTTAGCATTTTGTAGAAGAGAAATATATATGAGCAACATATAAAGTACTCTACTCATTTAACTTTTTTCCTTTTGGCTTTAATAAATTTTTTTAAATCTAGTTTGAATTTCAGCAATCTTTTGGTTTATTTTTTCTATTTCGGACTTCTTGTTATTTGGAAATTCCTTACTTATTTTTTTTAAAAGTGAGTGTATTTCATTCAGGTAAACAACATCCCTGTTATAATTGTTTTGGATTGCAGAGAAGGTTTTATTGTAATCCTCGGCTAAGTCTTTGAAATAATCTTCTTCTCTAAAGCTTAATTTTCCCAAACCTTTATTGTCTGATACTTTTCTCAAGTATTTTTGAGTTTTATAGATCGGGCCTGCTATTTTATGACTGAAAAAAATAGAGATGATAAAAATGATACCAGTGAAAATAAATTGACCAAAAATTAATAGAATAATTATTTTTTCTCTTTGAGTTGATACAGCTTTAGATACTCTGGGAATTTCTTCCGTTTCTTTTTCGCAAATTTTTACTAAGTTCGATGAAATATCATTGCTGTATGATGTCATTAAGTTGTAAATGATAAACGGATAAATTAAGCTTGAAATAAAAACAACAGTTGAAATGAGTAGGCTAAATTTTAGCTGAAATTTTGGATTAATTAAAAATATGGTTCTTTTATAAGTCATGTTGGCTTAATTTCCAGAAAATTCAACCATCGGTTCTTAGATAATAGTATTATTTAAAAACGTCTGTTGCTACCTTTCCCAAATTTGGCCCCTTTGACATTTTTCGCTGTTCTGGTAATGAAGGCTCTTTGCGTTATTTCTTGGTTTTTTCCATCTTCGAGTGTATAAGGGGCTTGAACTAACTGAAAAGGGATAATCATGATTTCTGAAATAAAAGACCTCATAAAAAGTACCGTAAATCCAGTTTCTGGAAAACCTGAAAGTGAGGAGAATAGGGTTAAGGATATTTTTGAATCGGAAGGGGATATAGTTATAAAGTACGATAGAGAAGGGCTCTCTCCAAGTCAAAAAAGGGTTTTTGAGGACAATATACTTAGTTCTGTTAAGGATAAAGTTCCCGCTGATAAAATATCCTTTTCCTCTATTTCCAAAGATTCAGGTGATGTTTATAAGAGTTTAAAAAGCTCTGATGATGATGGCCCTAAGAAAGAAACCTCTAAGCCGGTTGAAAACGCGACATTAAATGTTGGTCATGGGAAACCCGCTCCGAAAAAAGAGGTTCCAAATGTTAAAAAAGTTATTGCAGTTGCTTCAGGGAAAGGTGGTGTAGGAAAATCGACTGTCTCTGTTAATTTAGCCCTTTCATTAAAAAAGTTAAACAAAAAGGTAGGCTTATTAGATGCTGACATCTACGGTCCTTCACTGCCTATTTTGCTGGGTAAAAGAGACGAAAAGCCCAAGGCCAATGATCAGAAAAAAATTATTCCTTTGGAAGCCCACGGTCTTAGATTTATGAGTTTTGGCCTTTTTATTAAGGAAGGAGAGCCAGTTATTTGGCGTGGACCTATGCTAGGTGGTGTGTTGAATCAGTTTTTGTTTGATGTTGATTGGGGCGAATTAGATTATCTTATTATTGACCTACCGCCAGGAACCGGTGATGTCCAACTTTCTATGATACAAAGTGTTTCCGTAGATGGGTCGATTATAGTTTCCACACCGCAGGACGTGGCCCTATTAGATGCTATAAAAGGCTTTAATATGTTCACACAGGTTAAAACGCCTGTTTTAGGGATGGTTGAAAATATGAGCTCTTTTATTTGCTCAGAATGTGGCGCATCCCACGATATCTTTGGTAATGGGGGTGTAAAAACTGAGGTTGAGAAGCTAGAGACAAATCTTCTTGGTCAAGTACCCCTAGATATCAAGTTAAGAAAGGGGTCTGATGAAGGAAAGCCTTATATGGCTTTTAATTTTGATGAGGGTGATGAAGTTTCTAAATCTTACATGGCCATTGCCAAAAATGTTGATAAAATTCTATTTGAGAGTAAAAAAGATAAGAAAGGCTTTTTTGGCAAATTTTTTGGGAAATAGTTTTTGAAAAATAAAGGGTTATTAAAGGTTCTTAAAGAACAATTTGTGTTTGGTTTTACAGGCAGAATTAATGTTCTCTTGGGGCATAATGACCAATATTTAGGAGCTATTTTTCAGAAAGATGGCAAGGTCATACACTCTGAATATGAGGGCTTCAGGAGTAAAAAGGCCCTCTACAAAATTATTTTTGACGATATCGACGACGATATTTCCCTAAAGTTCTTAATTGAACCAGAAATTATTTCAGAGAACATTCAAACCTTTGAATATTCCTTTGATAGTCTTTATGAAAAAGTCAGAGAAAGATATCCACTGTATAGTAAAACAAAAAAGTTAAAACCGCCTATAGATATTAGGTTAGGTGTTTCTTCTGCTTTCGTTATTGCTGGAGAAAAGATTTTACCTGAGGAATTTGATGTTTTATGTAACATCGTTTTATCTCCAAAGGTAGCTGACATTTACTCAAACTCTTTGCTTTATGATTACGAAATAACAAATTATTTAGTGTCTTTGAGGAAAAAAGAGGCCCTAAAGGTATTAGGGCCTGCGGTAAATGAAGCTTAGTTAAGCGCCTTTTTAAACTCCTCAGTCAGAAGAGGGACAATTTTAAAAAGGTCTCCAACGATGCCATAGTCCGCTTTTGTAAAAATCGGGGCATCGGGATCTGTGTTAATCGCAACAATAACCTTTGACGTTCTCATTCCTGCAAGGTGCTGGATAGCTCCGGAAATCCCACAAGCTATATAAAGGGAGGGTGAAACAGTTTTTCCCGTTTGGCCAACCTGCATATTATGTGGAGCATACCCAGAGTCGACTGCGGCTCTAGAGGCACCTACTGTAGCTCCCAAGACTTCTGCAAGTTCATCTAGGATTTTAAAGTTTTCGCTATTCTTCATTGCTCTTCCTCCAGAAACAATGATATTTGCTTCTGTAAGGTCAAGCTTCTCAGAGGCTCCTTTAATAACCTCTTTAACAAATGCTCGAATTGTTCCTGGTTTAACTTCAATTGAATTCTTTTCCCCCGAACTAGGAGAGGGGTCTTCTGGAAGTCCAAGAGAATTAGGCCTAACCGTAACAAAATGTGGTTTTGGACCTTTAATTTCAACTTTTGCGAGGCATTTCCCCGCAAAAAGAGGTCTTGTTCCATGGAATTCATTGTTTTCGATAACAAAATTAGTCACCTCACTTGCCATGCCAGCATCGAAATGACCAGCCAAGCGTGGAATCAGGTCTTTACCTTGAGATGTCGCACCAGCAAAGACGTAGTCGTATGAGTTGGATTTTAGGAACTCTGAGTAAGCCTGTGAATAACCTTCAGGGGAATAGACAGATAAGTTTTCTCCACTTAGTGTGTGAACTTTTGAAGCCCCATATTTGGCAAGTTGTTCGATTGCTTCGCTGCTGAGTTCTCCTAGGGAAGCAACTTCAATATCTTGACCGTTAAGTTTTCCAAGAATCTCTAAAGTAACTGGCTTAACATTATTACCACTTGTTTCAGTTAGAACTAGTATTTTTGCCATTCTTCGCTCCACTTTTTAATTTGTGATGTATATTCTAATTTTTAATATATTTAAATGACCTTCGCTTCATTCCTCAGTAGGTTAACTACTTGCTGGACAGTTTCAAGCTCCTTCGATTCGTCTGACGCGTCAAAAGTTTTTCCAGGAGGCTTTTCTGGTGGTAAATGGAAATTTGAGTAATGGACTCTTCTGTCTTCGGCTTGGACTCCAACATCACTCAATGAATATTTGGTAAGAGGCTTTCTTTTTGCTTTCATAATGCCTGGAAGTGAAGCATATCGAGGAGTGTTTAAGCCTTTGTTGCATGCTATAAGAACAGGTTGTTCCGCCTCATAAACTTCTAAAGCCCCACCTTCAACTTCTCGTTTTAAGACTAGTTTACCATCTCTTTGTTCAAATCCTACAACGACTGAGACAGAAGGGATGTTCATCATTTGAGCAAGGAGTTGTGGAACTTGTAGGCAGTCATCATCAATAGCTTGCTTCCCAGTGAAAATAAGATCTGCTGATTTACCAGATTTATCGATAGAACCTTTAAGAGCTTTTGCAGTCATGTAAGAATCGAGATTATCTTCAGCTTCTACTAAAATTGCATCATCTGCACCCATAGCAAGAGCTGTTCTCAGAGCTTCTGTGTCATGGACCTTTCCAACTCTCATCACTGTTACTGTCGAGCCAGGGTTGGCTGCTTTGACTTGGAGCGCTTGTTCAACAGCAAATTCATCGTAAGGGTTCATAATCCACTTTATTGAACTTGTTTCAATGAAATTGCTATCTTGATTGGGTACAATTTTTGTTTCGGTATCTGGAACTTGTTTAATGCAAACTAAAATATTCATAACACTCTCCTCTAAGAAAATTTAAAAGAAGGGTCAGATAAGATTTATCTCATCTACAATTATTAGAGTATAGTGTTACTCCGAAAAAATTTGTAGTGCAATAATTAAGTTATAAAATTCGGGAAGTTATTCTTGTAAAACTATAGAGGAGTAGCTGTAGGAGGAATACAGCTGGGAAATGTAAAAGATTTATCTAACTCTTTATAGAAATTTAGTTCTTTTAATGGAAGCAGGACAAAACTTCTTTCAAAGAGTCTAGGGTGTGGGACTGTTAATATAGGTGTGCTTAGCTTGTCCAACCCGATAAATAAGATATCTAGATCTATAACCCGTGGACCTTTATCAATATATTTTTTTCTACCAAGCTCAATTTCAAGTTTAATGAGTAGCCTCATAATGGAGTTAGGGCTTAGATTGGGTTTTTTAAATTCTAAAACTTGGTTAAGAAAAGAGGGTTGGCTAGTGTAGTCAACTGCTTTTGATTTATAAATCCGACTTTCTGAAATAATTTCAAAATGTTTAAGCAAGGCAGCCTTCCCACTACTTAAGTTTTCTAATTTATTTCCAATATTTGAACCCGTAGCAATAATGAGAGACATCAGATAAATGCCTTTTAATTATCAAGCTTTTCTTGCTTGGTTGTTTTTTTTTTGTTTTCTTCAAGTAGCTCTTGTATTAGCGACGGAGGAGGCTCTTTTGTGGGTGAGGTTGGATTTGATTTCACTCCACACCCGGCAATGAAAATTATTATTATAAAGCAAATTCTAAAATTCAAGTCCAAAACCTATTGAGTAAAAATCAGTTCCTACGTCTATTCTGGTGAACCAGCCTGGTACAAGGCTTTTTAGAATAGATGCACCAAAAATGAAAGCTTTCTTTCTCAATGAATTCATTAACCTTGTTTCAGCGTCAATGTCTTGTTGAGTCATACCCGTAGAGTATACACCTTCTCCAGGACTAGATGCTTGCAACATTTGATACCCAACATAAGGAAAGAGAATTGAATTCATTGGTGCAATAAAGGCATATTTAGCTTTTAAAACGATGTTGGATAGTTTTGTATCAAGACCTAATGCAGGGAAGTCTCTAATAATATTTTGACCATATGAAGCTTCGATAAAAATGTTGTCTTGCAATTGGTAAGTCCAGTGAGCACTTAATTGACTATACTCAACTGGATTACCTGAGGTGTTAACACCTGGAACCCTACCTATGTGTAAAGAAATAAAGTTGTCAGATTTAATTTTTCTTTTTTTATCTATATCGTCGAACTCTTTCTCTTCATCCAAGATAACAGTTTCGTTAAAGAGGTCGTCTGTTCCCTTAATAAGCGATTCAGATTTATTTTTCTTTTGTTTGTTTTTTTTGCTAAGGGCTAGTTGCGTGAGGTAATAGCTATCATCGCCTTTTAATAATTCTAATTCCCGTTGAGGCTCGAGTCTTTTCCATAATTTTGGTTCATAAATTTTGATGATTTTTATTCCTGCCAACTGTCTTTTTGTTTTTCCAACCAAGCCTCTGGCGACAAGCTTTTTGTTTAATATGAGGGAAATGAAATCTCCAGGCATAAGTGAGCTATTTTGATTAGAGATTAGGAAGATTTTTTTGTTTGGAGATGTTTTTTTTATTTTTTCAGAGCTTGTTTTTGGAGCGGCTAAGTGCGGTAGCGTTGTTTCAAGTGAGGTGGTGTTTGACGTGTTATTTTCTAAAAATGCAAACTCGTCAACTTCTTGAGAAAATAAATATGCTGTAAACGTACAAAAAAAAAATATTGTTAGTCTTGTTAAGTATTTCATAAATCAATTGTATAAGTTCCCAGCAACATGGGTCATGAGAAAAAACTGCCTAATTGACAAGTGGTGTAGGTTAAGTCTTGTTGACCTTGGTGAGTATTTTGGTTACCTTTACTTAAAATTTTTTTAACAAGAAGCCTTCTTTAGTTGGCTGTTTTTGGGGAGCATTTATGCAACAGGGATTTGAGGAATCTGGTAATATGAATAAAATCCAACCTACCCAGAAAATGTTTGTTGCTGTCGCAGGAAACATTGGGTCCGGCAAAACAACCCTGACTAAAAAACTGTCTCAAAGACTAAATTGGAAACCACAATACGAGCCTGTAGATAACAATCCTTATTTAGCTGACTTTTATAAGGACATGTCGAGATGGTCTTTTGAGCTACAGGTTTATTTCCTTACTCACCGGTTCAACTCACATAGGTTAATTGAGTGTTCAAACTTTAGTGCCATTCAGGACCGCTCAATTTATGAAGATGCTTATATTTTTGCTAGAAGCCTCTTTGAGAAAGGGCATATGAGTAAAAGAGAATATGAAAATTACTATAGGCTTTTTATGACGATGACTCAGTTTATGGGATCACCAACACTAATGATTTTCTTAAAGCGTTCTGTGCATAAACTAATGGAAAGAATCAGAGAGCGTGGAAGAGAGTGTGAGAAGGAAATATCTACGGATTATATTTCTCAACTAAATGAGTATTACCATGACTGGTATGAAACTTACAATCTTGGTAAGGCCATCATAGTTGATACAGATGACTTAGACTTTTTGAACAATGAAGATCAATTCGAACGTCTTGTTCAGAAAATTCAAGATAGCATGGAGCAACAAGAACTTTTTTATTCTTATCATTAGATTATTTCAACTTAACTCTAAATAAATCTTAATTTTTTTGAAAAAGCACCGAAGCCCTAAAAAGGTAATAGTATGGTTAAGGGGGCTTTGATGAAAAAAATTGGAATTGTTTATTTTGTGCTAATTTCACTTTTGGCGGTTTCCTGTTCAAAAAGTTCCAAGAAGTCAGACCCAGAAAAATCCACAGAAAGTGTTGCAAAAACAGAGGACTCAAAAGAAGAAGAGTCAGATGAGCTAACCTTAAATGAGGATGACTTAGAAGAGACAAAAGAAGAAGAGTTGATTAGTGAAGATGAGCCAGAGCAAAATGATTCTGCTACAAAGGACAAAGTTCAGGATAACACCGCACCCCAGGAAACTTCCGAAGTAGCAGATGAAGGACAAAACAAAGAAATAGATTTGAACCTTTCACCTGGTGTTTACAAAGTTCAGAAGGGTGAGACTTTAATGCTAATAGCTTTCAAATTATACGGTGATTATGGTAAGTGGAAAAAAATACAACAAAATAATCCTCAGTTAAAAGGAAAGCCACTTAGAGCAGGTATGAAAATAGCTTATGAGGCACCATCTGAAAAGTTTGACTGGAGTCCTCAGGGACTCCCTCACTTAATTAAAAGAGGTGACACTTTAGGAAAGATTTCTAAAAATAAGTATGGTACTTCAAAAAAGTGGAAAACAATTTGGGATAACAATAAGCCATTAATCAAAGATCCCAACTTGATTTTTGCAGGTTTCACTTTGTATTATGTGCCCCTGGGTAAGGAGCTCGCTTCCTGGTAGTCTTGGCGGTCTGAGGAACCTTACCATAAGATAAGTTTTAAAACGATTGGCTTCATAAAGTGAGATATCTAACCCTCATTACAATTTTTTTTTTGATATGCAGCAGTTATTCTTGCAGCAGTTACACTATTTTCAGTCAGCCAGAAACCTCAGCCGAACAAGTTTTAGAAAAGACTTACTCCGAGGATTATGTAGAACACTTAAAATTTCAAGGGAAGACCTATCTTAAAAGCCCTGAAACTAAACTTTATAAACTTTCAAAGAAAAGTAATGCCTACTTTCAGTCTATATATAATAAAATTGTTGAAAATAATGAGCTAATTCTTCATCAAAAAGACAATTTGGAGGTTAAAATTATCCAAAGTGAAGTCCCTTTCTATTTTTCTCTACCAGGAGCAAAATTTTTTTTTTCTAGAGGCCTTTTGAAGAATTATATAAAGAATGAAGGAGTTCTGGTCGCTTGTTTTTCTTATGAAATCTTAAAATCTCTTAGGTTGCTATACCCAAAAAAGGTCACGTTTCCAAAAGGTTATATTCGGACGGAGGAGATGTTATCTTTAACCCGACTCCCATTAAAAGCACGGATGGAATTACACAAATGGGCATTCAATATTTTAAAAAGGTCTAATTTTGACCCATATGGATACTTGATTTGGCTTCAAATACAAAATAAGAACCCATTAGATTTTTCTTTCCAACATGGTCATAATAGCAGGATGATAAGAGAAGAGTATTCTTTAAAGAATTATATTCTTAAGGAAGTGGGTTATTTAAAAAAGAGACAGCTTGTTGAAAAAAACTCATCCCGCGAATTTTATAATCTAATAAGAAGTTTAACAAAGAGTTAAGAGTGTATAATGAAAGTGTGGATATCTCTAAATTAATTGATGACCTAAATAGTTCCCTCTTTTTAAAATTGCCAAATACTAAGCCAAAAATAGTGAAAGTGGGAGGAGATGCTTCAGCCAGAAGGTATTATAGAATAAAAACAGAAGAAAACTCATATATTTTGTGTAAGGACGAAAGCTCATCTGGCCCAGAAAATAACAGTCTTTTTTGCAATATCCAGAAAATTCTTAAATCATACAATATTCCAGTACCAGAGCTCTACGAAGCCAACTTGAATTCAAGTATGATACTAGAGCAAGATTTAGGTGATAGAACTTTGCTGAAAGTTTTACCTGATTTTCATGGAGGTAAAGAAGAGCTTGAAACATACAAATCGATTCTCAACATAATGATTAAAATCCATACGATTGATCCAGTTAATCATGAGGAGGAAAACTTTACAAAATTGCTCTTTGATCCAGACAAGCTAATGAGTGAGGTCAGTTTTACTATAAAATACTTTTATGAGGGTTTTTTAAAGAGCTCTTTAGGAAGTGAAGTTTTAAACTACTTCAAAGATTTAACCAACTTTCTCTCTAAAGAAAAAATGGTCCCTACACATAGGGACTTCCACTCAAGAAATATTATGTGCTTTAAGGGAGAATTCTACATTATAGACTTTCAGGATATAAGAATGGGATTACCTCAATATGATCTTGTCTCACTTTTAGAGGATTGTTATTACAAAATCAGTGAAAAGAATTTAGAGAAGTTGAAAACTTATTATTATAAAAAGTTTATTCAAACTTATACGAATCAAAAAAGAGAGCACTTTGATAGGTTATACGATTTAATGACTATCCAAAGGACCTTCAAAGCTATTGGAAGTTTTTCATATCTTTTTTTAGTTAAGAAAGATCCGAGATTCTTGAAATATATTGGTTTTGGAATGGAGAAAATACGGAATAAGATTAATAAATACCCTGAGTTTTATGGGTTAAAAAAAGAGTTATTTAAAAACTATTATGAAAATTGATTATTGCTTAATTTTGTCAGCAGGCTTAGGAACTCGTATGGGTGATATTGGAAAAATATTACCTAAGCCTATTTGGCCCATTTTTGAGTGCTCTATGCTGGAGCTTCAGTATCTTTGGGCCAAAAAAATGGGGTGTAAAAAAGTTTTTATAAATACTCACCACCTTCACAAAAAAGTACAGAACTTTTTAAAGCAAAATAATAATTTAGCTATAGAGGTAGTTCATGAGGAAACTTTACTTAATACAGGAGGGGCTATTTATAATCTCAAGAAAAGGATGAACTTAAAGAAAGGAACTATACTTGTTGTAGCAGGAGATCAATTCTACTTCTTTGAAAATAGCATTTGGAAAGGGGCTCTAGAAAAAGTAGAAAAAAGTCATGGTCTTCTATTTGGGTTGACTGTCGATGGATCTAAAAACTCTTATAATGAGTTGTGTATCGAAGATGATATTTTGATTAAGGTTGAGAATTACTCAAAAAAGCTTCATGGTCAAAAAACTTATATAACCTATTCAGGTCTAGGTATAATAAACCTAGAGATGTTAGAAGATGGTACAGGCTCAGTACCATTTTTTAAAAGTGTCGCGGACTTTAGAAAGAAAGATATAAATGTTGTTGTTCCAAAAAAACAGGAGTATTGGGACTTTGGCACTAGTAAGAGATACTTTGGTAGTATAAGAAATCTATTTGAAGATCTATTACTTAGAAAAGATACAGAATTTTTGAAGTTTTGCTTAAATAATGGGGTTTTCGATCTTTCAAAGGTATCTAAAAGGTTGGAGTCTTATGGTACTTATGAAAAGGCTTCTTTTCTAAATTTTGGAAAAGTTGCTAAGTATGACTTCTTTGCGTTAATGAGAGGAAGTCATGAGGAGTCGTTTGCTAACTTAGATAGTATAGGTCTCTACTATAGGGATATTTTCGATCATATAAAAGATGGGTTATAGTAGGTTTTTGATTTTAATACAATCGATGGGGCAAACTTCTATACAGATATGGCATAAAGTACAGGACCAGTTTTCTATGACATAGTTTTGATCAACTTTTAAAATAGACTCTTCTGGGCAGATGATTCGACATGCGTCACATGATGTGCATAAAGAGGTTATTTCTAAATTAACAGTCATATAATCTGATTATAATCAGAAACGTGGAGATCTAAAGGGAAGGAAAAATGGGTTTAAAAGTTCATAAGTATAGTGAAGTGACTCAAAATTTGATTATTTTTCTTTTGCTGTCTATATTTTTTTTACACATAAATATTTCATTTGATCGAGGCTTGTCGGCGCTTAATATAGACGCTCTTAAAGAAGTATTTTTTGAGTTTCCTATTTTAAATATTCTACTATTTGGTTCTTTTTTTTCAATAATTAGAGCAAAGAAATATTCGAAAACTCTTCTGGCACTTTTTTTTATTCATATTTCTGTTTATAGCTTTTTTCTCTTTTTTAAAAACTTCGATAAAATTATTTTAGTATTAAACTTTTTCTATATTGTTTTTTCATTTTATTTTTATATTAATTGGTCGTTTGAATTGAAAAAGGCTGTTTATCTACCTAGCTATACACCTTATGATATTGGAAATAAAACATATTATGATTTAAGGGGAAAAGTTGTCTCTAATAAAAGTGGCCAGAAAGTAAGTGGTTATATAGTAAACTGGGATCAAGAAGGTTGCTTTTTTTACAGCGAGGACCCAGCTCTTCAAGACTTTAGGGGAAAGTTAACAATTGAAATAGATTACGAGGGTTTAACTTTTACCCAAAAGGCAGAAATTGTAACGAGTTACTACGGGGGAAAGGGAATAAAGTTTCTTTTGGAAGGTGACTCCAAAAAAAGTAGATATACTTGGAATGACTTTTTTAAAATAATAGGGGATAGAGGCTTTTCACCGCTTTATTCAAGGAAATAAATTTAGATGTTTATTGGAAAAAAAGTGATATTTTTCGTAACATTTATGGTCGTATTGAGCTCCTGTCTTGGGCCTGAAAATAACCCTGAAGTAGTATTAAGAGACTTTATCCAAAAACAATTTACCGGGAAGCTAACCAGGCAAGACGTATTAAAAAGGACAACTGGGGAGCTTTTTGAAGAATACTCCAAGATGACGGATGAAACCTTTAAAAATTTATTTCTTCAAAAAAAACTGGCCAAAAAAAAAGTTAAGATAAACTTTAAAAAGTGTAGTGACTTGAGGTGCTCAATAACTTTCTCTATATCTTATGATGTCTATGAGGATAAAAAGATTAAAAATATGGTCGAAACAAAAAAGATAGCGTCTCTATTGAAAGATAATAAGAATACTTGGAAGATAGAAAAGATAGTAAATTTAAAGACCTACTTTGAAAATAGTCCCATAAAAATAAAGTAAATCTAGGAATAGAAAAGGTATGGAAAAAACGCCCTTTGAGAATAAGTTCTTTGATCAGTTGTTAGAGGAAACCTTTGACCACCAGAGCACGGAATCGCAATTTAAAAATGAAGTGAAAGGGGAGTTTTTGACACAAACAGAGCATTTCATAAAGAAAAACAAGTCCTCACAAATCATTATGAGCTACAGGCCAACAAGTGGTTGTTACAGAGTAACCCTAAGAAATAAGACAATCGACTTTCCAAAAAATTGGTCTATTTTTTCTGAGTTGTACCAGGCGAGAAATAACCATGGAGATTTTTTTTGCTTTCTTAGGGAAGAAGATGACAAGGATTATGTACTTGAAATTCTTAGTAACCTACTGCAATCAGATCTCTACGGAGTTATCCTTGTGAAGAAAGAAGTGACTTTCATGGTCCCAGTTTTGAGATGCGAGAGCTCTTCTTATTTTATAAAGTCAGCAATTAGAGAGTAAGGTAGAAGTCCTTCATCATCTTTGCGTCAACTTCAAGGTTTGGGCTATTGCAGATGATATAACCCTTACAATCGAAGTCCTTTAATGCCCTAATAAGTTCTTGCCAATTGAAGCTTGAACTTTCAAGGTTTAGATGCTTCAGGTCACCTTTAGAGTTTGAACTGATGCCGGAAATATGAATATGCATATTATCCAGAGCAGCTCTGCCAAGTTCTTCCTTAAGTCGCTCCAAAACGTGAGTAAACTCTTCGTATGTATTGTACTTTCCTGTTCTTGCAAATAAATGGGAGAAGTCCATACATGGAGAACATGAGTTTACTGACTTTGTCAGGCTAATTAGTTCTTGAAGAGAGCCAAATTGGCTTGTTTTTCCTGTCAGTTCAGGCCTTAGTTCAATTTCAATATCAAGCCTGCCAAGTCTTTCCTCAATGACGTTTAAGCTTTTTTCGACAAGGTCAAATACGTCATACGGGGAGTCTTTCATATAAAATGCAGCATGAAATGTCATAGATTCAGCACCGCATAGGTCAGATATTTTTGCTGTTTGAATAATTCTTTCTACAGAAGAGTCAATCTTGTCTTGCTCTCTTGCATTTAAGTTAATGTAATAAGGGCCATGAGAGGTCAGAGGAACACCTAATTCAAATGAAGCTTTCCTGAGGCCAGAAGAGACCTCTTCTTTCATTCTTACGCCATGCGCAAACTCGAGTTGCATGCAATCAAGATCTAATGCACGAATTTGTTTAACACCTTCAATAGGGTTGTTTTTACGAGGAGTTGAGTTGGGAACTCCTGCTGTTCCAAAAAGGAGTCTGTTAAAATTCATGTGAAATAGCCCTTCTGAAAAGTTAGATACTATGTCCATTAATAATTCAGCCTGAATGCGTTATAGCTCTTTTACAATGTATTGTCTATAATTTCATAGGTAAAGTGTAATAAAGTAAAGCAAGTTGGTTCATTTTTTATGGTAGTTATTCAAATCTTTGTACTTGTAGTATTTTTGTGCATAGCATTTTCTGTGCCGATTTCCATTGGCTTTTTGGCATTACCTAATGATGGAATGCTTGCGATCTTAGGGCTACTCGCCTGTTTTGTGGCCTTAGTTCTTGGGCTAGGAGACCGGATGCTGCTTTTTTTCTTGAAGGCAGAACCACTAAAAAAGGAACATTTTATTAATGATATATTGGATAGATACTCTCTTCTCTTTAGGCAGAAAGAAAAAAGAGTCTATTTAGTGGAAGGTTATAGTAATTGTTATGTATTAAAATCACTTTTTAGCGATTCAATTCTCGTCCTGGATAAAAGGTTGTTAGAAAGTTTATCGAATGAAGAATTAGAGGCAGTTCTTTTCTTAACATGTGTAAAATCTAGAGGCTCTAAAGTTGCACTTAACTTTTCTTTTCAGGCTTTGAAGAGCTTAAGTTTTCTACCTCTTCTTTTTTTGAAAAAAGGATCCAGTTTATATAAGGCTACTAATATTCTTCTAACTTTTATTCTATATCCACTTAAAATTATGGATGTTTTAATATTTAGGAGACCAACAAAAATTATTGAAGATGATTTGGAGGTTGCAAATAAAAGTTATTTAGGTAGATCATTAGCTTCAGCTATTTTTAAAATCTCTCAATTAAACTTGAGTAAGAAAAGTAAGAGGGCTGATATTTTGGAAAGGATGATAGAAGGACTTGCGATTTTAGAAGACAGTAGGTACGATGCGTTGAGATCGGTCTCAGGACCTTGTTTGCTACCTATGTCTAGGTTTAAGGCTCTTATTGATGAAGTTGATGATTCAAAAGCTCAAAAAACACCTTAACTTTAAGATAATTGAAACAAACTCTCTTTATCCTTTTTTATTCACTTTATTTTTTGTTTTTCTTACATTCCAATACCCATTTAGCACTCTTGAATCGATATTTTATGATTTTAGGGTAAGGAACGACTTAGGCTTTTTTTCTAAAAGCCAGATTGTGGTTATCACCATGGATGAAGAAAGTGATGAGTTTTTGGGCGAACAATATCCCTATACTTACGCTAGTCACCATAGGCTGTTTTCCAAGTTTTTAAATGAGAAGCCTAAGATAATTAATTACTTATTAAATCCTCTTGGTCCCGAGTCAGAAATGGATGGGAAAAACTTTATTAAGTTTAAGAAGGCCATTGAGAGTTTTAAATCTGCAGGAGGTTACTTTAGGTTTGGTGTAAAAATGGATGTTTGGGGAGAACAATATCCACCCATTGGTTTAAAAGAGTTTGGCTATTCTTTGGCAGTGTTAAATCGAGATGATCTTGAATTTTCAAAAGATAAAGTTGTAAGAAGAGCTATTCTTAATATTTCTGGAGATGATACTCTCCACATGTGGACTGCTAACAAGTATAGAAAATTTTTAGGTAAAAATAAGTTAGAATCGCATAACTTAAAGGGAGCGTTTTACCAAAGAGACCTAGATGCTACTGTTGTTTCTTTTCGATACTCGTCTTCTCCAATGGAGAAAGATAAAAGAATTATAAAGATTCCATTTCATAAAGTTGTGGTGGGTAATTTTCCCAAAGGCTTTTTTAAAGATAAAATAGTAATTGTTGGCCCAAGTTATATATCTAACTCTGGAGACTACTCATTTACTCCTTTTGATCGAGAAAACCTCAAAGCACCCAATATTTTTCTTCACAGTCTTATGATTCAATCTTTGGTTGAAAATAAAACTGTTATCCCAATACCAAAGACTTTTACCTATATTTTTTCTTTATTGATAGTTTTGTTTTTGTCGATTTTTATAAACAAGGCTCAGCCGACAAGTGGACTAATAATTACGATTTCTCTAATGTTTGGGATTCTTTTGTTTTCTTTTTGTGTATTTTCAATTTTTGGCTTCTGGGTTTATACAACCCATCTCATCATGTCCATATTTATTGTCTACTATATCTGGGTACCTTTTAGGGCAATTGCAGAATATAAAACAAGGTTTGCAATCCAAGAAGAAGCAAAATTAATTAAAGAGGTTGAAAGCCTTAAACAAAACTTTATTTCGCTTATGAGCCATGACCTAAAAACCCCAGTAGCCAAAATATCTGGCATGGTTGACATCATTATGATGCAAGTTAGAGGTCAGGCTGAAATTGAAAATAATTTAAAAATGGTTATGGATTCAACTAAGGAGTTAAATAACTTTATTACTTCAATTCTAGACTTGACCAAAATTGAGTCTAGTAAATTGAACCTCCAAAAGACCTCAAAAGATGTTAACCAAATAGTCAGCTCTGTTGTCGAAGGTTTTAAATTTGAGGCTGAGAGAAAACAGATTAAACTTAACACCGAGTTGGCTCCTCTTTATCCAATAAAAATAGACGTTAATTTGTTTAGGCGCATAGCGTCTAACTTGATCGAAAATGCTATAAAATACAGTGGAAAGGGTAAAGTTGTTGACATAAAAACTTGGGATGATGAAAAGTGGGTCTATATCGAAGTTATCGATAATGGAGTAGGGATAGGACAGAACGATATTAAGAGAGTTTTTGATAGATTTTATAGAGTGAAAAACGATGCTAGTCACAGTATTAAAGGAACTGGGCTAGGTTTATATCTAGTGAAATATTTTGTTGAGCTTCATGGTGGAAAAATATCTGTGGAATCTGAGTTAGGCAGAGGAACTCAATTCAAAGTTCAGCTTTTAAATGTCTGATTTAAAAATTTAGGAGATAGGCACATGCATAGGGTGTTAGTAGTTGATGATGATAAAGTTTTACAGGAGTCTGTTAAACAAGCTTTAGAGTTTCACCATTTTAAAGTAGATGTCGCAGACAATGGTAAGCAGGCCATAAGCGCTGTTTACAGAGAAAAATATGACCTTGTCGTTATGGATGTCAATATGCCTGAGATGGATGGCATAGAAGCATTAAGTGAAATAAAAAAGTATGATCCAACAATTATAGTACTTATTTTAACTGCATACTCTAATGTAGGTGATGCTGTTAAAGTTGTTAAGGAAGGTGCCTATAATTATCTTGAAAAGCCTATTAGTGCCGAAAACTTAGTTGCCTTGATCAAAAGGGCCTTAAAAGCAAGGTCCTTAGTTGAAACATCTGCCTTTTCTGCCCCAAGCTTGTCACTTGGCCAAAACACTGAAGATAAATTTGTTGGCCAGTCTGACGTAATGAAAAAAGTTTTTAATGTGATTTCTAAACTTGCTAAGGTGAATACCCCGGTTCTAATTAGGGGTGAGTCTGGAACAGGTAAAGAGCTTGTTGCAAAAGCGATTCATTATAATGGCCCTCGTAAAGATGAAAAGTTTGTCACGATTAATTTAGCCGCGATTCCTGATGAGTTAATTGAAAGTGAGTTATTTGGTCACGAAAAAGGGGCTTTTACGGGAGCAAATGAGAGAAAGATAGGGAAGTTCCAGTATGCTGATGGAGGAACAATTTTCTTAGATGAAATTGGGGATGTTTCGCCAAGTATGCAGGTGAAGCTCTTGAGGGTCCTCCAAGAAAGAACTTTTACCCCGGTAGGTTCAAACCGTGATATTACTGTTGATGTAAGAATTATAGCTGCTTCTCATAAAAACTTTGAAGGTATGATTGAGAAAAAGGAATTTAGAGAGGATCTATTTTATAGGTTGAATGTACTGCCTGTTTACTTACCACCACTTCGTGAGCGGGTTTCTGATATTCCTTTTTTAGTGGACTATTATATAAAATATTTTAACAATATACACCACTTAGAAATTAAAGGAGTTACCTCAGAAGCACGAAACTTAATTCTTAAATATGGTTGGCCTGGAAATATTAGGGAGCTCCGGAATGTCATTGAACACGCCTTTATAATTGAGACTAGTGATGAAATATACCCTTCAGCTCTTCCTTCAAGTTTAACAAAAACAAGTATTGAAGACCTGGCCAATCAAGAAGTCGCTCCGTCACCTGAAATTAATTTTGAAGAAATCCAAAACTCAGTTTTAGAAAGTGATAGAAAAGAGAATGAGGTCGAAGGCTACAGTTTTGTTTTTGCTACTAAAAGTGAAAGTAACGAAATTAAAATGGACTTTCAAATCGCAAAAGAAATGTTTGAAAAAGAGTTTATTGTTCATGCATTAAAACTAAATAGAGGAAAAATTAATCAAACAGCCTTGAAGGCCAATATACCAAAGAAAACTCTATTAAGAAAAATAGAAAAGTATGAAATCACTCCTAAGGAATTTTATTAGTTCAGGTAAGAGGTGAAATTTTGAAAAGAATATTTACTATAAGCTTGATTGGAGCTTTAATAATTTTAGTCGATCAGTTTACCAAAGGTGCAGTACAGGACCACTTCTACTTGGGTGAATCTAAGGTTATTATTGAAGGGTTTTTCAATTTAACTTACGTTAGAAATAAAGGCGCTGCCTTTGGAATGGGGGCGACAGCTCCTGACTGGGTAAGATCCGTCTTTTTTCTTTATCTTCCTGTTGCAGCTTGTTTTTATCTTCTTTACTTAGTTTGGGTTTCTAGAAATCTTAAAAATTGGATGCCTTGCTTTGCCTATGGTCTAATTTTTGCTGGAGCAGTTGGGAATCTAATCGATAGGTTTATGCTTAGCTATGTAGTAGACTTCTTAGACTTCTATGTAAAGCAGTCTCACTTCCCAGCTTTCAATGTAGCAGATAGTTCAATCTCAATTGCCGCAGGCTTGCTTATCTTAGATTTAATTTTAGAAAATAAAAGAAAAGAAAGCGAACCAGAAGAAAAGAAGAGTTAGTAAAGTCCTAGAGAGGAATTGGAAAGGTTAATCCAACTGCTAAAGAATTCGAGCTATATTCTGTATATGTAGTATCTGCTGTGTAATATAAGTCATTGGGGCCCGGATAAAAAATATTTAGGGAAGATTATAAGAAACCCCAAATGAAAGTTGCGTATGTGAAGTGTGTGTGACCTATGAATCGACTAAAGGTTGTATATATGCTAGCTGTATCAAGCTGAAGTACCACAACTGTACCAGGTTCAGCTTTCTTTTGGCGTGAAGTAATATCAATAGAAATGAGGTTATTGCAAAAGTTTTTAGAATCATAACCCATGGTCTTGTCTTAATCTTATTAGCATTAATTCAATTTTTCGAACAAAGATTAACTTGCTTTAGAATAAGAGCGTTTCCTAAACCTTAATGAATACAGGTTCATTTAAAATTAATAAAAGTGAGTGTAAGGTGCTAGGTTTTCAGTTTTTTGGAAGTTTGAGAGGGGTCCTCGGGTTACTTTCCAGCTTTTTCACTGATTTTTTCTACGTTCTGCTCCTCAATATAAAGATCAGAAAAAAGTGTCTCGTTTGCCCATGCGTTATAAGCATCTTCATGATGATACATGGTAATAGTTTCCCATGGGCAGTCTTGCGAGCAATTTTGACAACCAATGCATCGTGAAAGGTCTATTTCAACAGTTTGTTGAAAAACTGGATTTTCTGGATTCGGTCCTGGAACAAGTTCAATAGAGTCAACAGGGCAGCCTGCAATGCAAACCTCGCATCCTGTACAACCACTTTGATGGACCACAGCTAAAAGCTTTGGCGGTTTTTTTCCCTTTCTCACTGGTTTTAGCCTTGCTGTGTGGAAAGGGTTTTCTACTAATACTGGAGAGTCATCCGACATATTTTTCACCTAGATATAAGTATTTTTTGTTAAACTATATCAATAATATCTTATTTCATTATCGTAACAAAGTGAATTTGCTTCATTAGATTTATAAGCTATATTGCTTTTTGTGTAAATTCCTAAAAAAATTAAGAAATTAAATAAAATTTATAGAGATGCTTTATGAAAAAATTACGATTTGTGACTGCTGCGAGCCTTTTTGATGGGCATGATGTTTCCATCAATATCATGAGACGTTTACTTCAATCTAAAGGCGTGGAAGTCATTCACTTGGGGCATAACAGGTCCGCAGGAGATGTAGTGAATGCTTGTCTTCAGGAAGATGCTCATGCAATTGCATTGAGTTCATACCAGGGAGGCCATAATGAGTATTTTACCTACGTAAGAGAGCTACTAAATCAGGCCGGTGCTAACAAAGTAAAGATTTTTGGTGGTGGAGGTGGTGTTATTACTCCATCTGAAATAAAGGCTTTGCACAACAAGGGTATTACTCGGATATATTCTCCAGAAGATGGGATGAAGCTAGGTTTGCCTGGAATCATTGATGACATGATAACAAGAGCGACTTATTCAACTTTAGAAGATATAAATTTTGAAAAAATGTCGGCAAAAAAGAGCTTATCTAATTTAGATATTTCTAAGGTCATAACTCACATTGAAGACTTGGGAGAAATTCCTCTTCAATTTAACGGGGGAGAAGATACTCCTGTATTAGGTATAACTGGAACGGGGGGAGCAGGAAAAAGTTCTTTGGTTGATGAAATACTTTTAAGATTTCATTTATTTTATCCAAATTTAAAGGTAGCGCTAGTTTCAGTCGATCCCACGAGAAAGAAAACGAAAGGAGCTCTTTTAGGTGATAGAATAAGGTTAGGCAGTGCGAGTTACCCAAATTTTTATATAAGGTCTCTTGCAACAAGGAACTCAAATACTGAATTGAGTCCACAAATTGAAAAAGTAGTCTCTTTTTTAAGGTCTCAAAACTTTGATTTAATTTTGGTAGAAACCTCTGGGATTGGTCAAGCCTCTGATGAAATTACAAAGGTAGCAAACAAGTGTGCTTATGTTATGACACCAGAGTATGGTGCTCAAACTCAACTTGAAAAAATAGAAATGATCGATGCTGCAGACTTTGTTGTTGTTAACAAGTTTGAAAAACCTAGATCTGAAGATGCTTTAAGAGATGTTTGTAAACAATATAGGAGAAACCATTTACTTTTTGAAGGACACGAAGGTTCACCTAAAAATGAAGACTTACCAATTTTTGGGACTATGGCTTCTCAATTTAATGACTCTGGTGTTAATGCCCTATTTAAAGAAATTTTAAATGAGTTTAATTTTGATACAGAGAAGGTTTCCTCTCTTTTTACAAGTAAAGTGCCTGAGGTTAAATCCAAAATTATTGGCCCAGATAGATCCCTATATCTAAGAGAAATTGCTTTAACTGTAAAAAACTATAATAAAAAACATGAAGATATAGCTAAGGCTATTGGAGAGCTTCAAGCATTAGAAAAATCACTAGAAATACTAGGGGATAGTCCTGAATTAGAAAAAGCACTGAAAAGCAAAAGACGAGAGATACCTCCTGAAGCTTTGAAGGAAATAGAATCCTTTGATGAGGCAGCTAAAAGGATTGATGATGGCGAGTTTTCTTACTCTGTAAGAGGAAAATCTATTGAAGTTAAAACAAAATATCAGTCAATAGCTGGTTTAAGTTTACCGAAAGTGGCTTTTCCAAGGTTTTCTTCAATGGAGGATAAGTATCTTTTTATAAAGAATCAAAACTTACCAGGCTCTTTCCCTTATGCTTCAGGGATTTTCCCTTTTAAGAGAAGTGATGAGGATCCAAAAAGAATGTTTGCAGGAGAGGGTGGACCTAGTCGTACAAATGAAAGGTTTCATTACCTTTCAAAAAACGATAAAGCCAAGCGCTTATCCACTGCTTTTGACTCTGTAACTCTCTATGGAGAGGACCCTGATAAAAGACCAGATATTTTTGGAAAAATTGGTGAAGCGGGTGTAAGTATAGCGACCCTAGATGATATGGAAGATTTATTTAGGGGATTTAATTTATCTGACCCTTACACTTCTGTTTCTATGACAATTAATGGTCCGGCGCCAATAATATTAGCAATGTTTATGAATACTGCTATTAAGCAAAAACTATCCGGGCCTGACCTTGAAAATGTTGTGAAGAAAGTCGAAGTCATGAGAAGCATTAGAGGAACTGTTCAAGCAGATATTTTAAAAGAAGATCAAGCTCAAAACACATGTATTTTTTCTTTGGAGTTTGCCTTAAAACTAATGGGGGATGTTCAAGAGTACTTTTGTAATAATTTAATAAAAAACTATTATACTGTTTCTATTAGTGGATATCATATAGCGGAGGCTGGAGCAAACCCAATAACACAGATGGCATTTACTCTTTCAAATGGTTTTACTTTCATTGAGTATTATCTCAATAGAGGTTTGAAAATAGATGATTTTTGTAAAAACTTATCCTTCTTTTTCAGTAATGGGTTGGATCCTGAGTATACTGTTATGGGTAGGGTGGCCAGAAAGATTTGGGCAGTTGTTTTAAAAGAAAAGTATGGAGCAGATGTAAAGTCTCAAATGTTTAAATATCATGTTCAAACTTCAGGGCGGTCTCTCCATGCCCAGGAAATTGACTTTAATGATATCAGAACGACACTCCAGGCTTTCCTGGCCTTAAGTGATAACTGTAATTCTCTTCATACAAATGCTTATGATGAGGCCATAACAACTCCTACGGAGGAGAGTGTGAGAAGGGCAATGGCCATACAAATGATTATTAATAGAGAGTTTGGTTTAAATAAGACAGACAATCCTCTTCAGGGCGCATACCTTGTTGATGAACTTGCCGAGTTAGTAGAAGATGCAGTCCTAAGTGAATTTGAAAGAATTTCTGACAAGGGAGGTGTTCTAGGAGCGATGGAAAGTATGTACCAAAGAGGTAAAATACAGGAGGAGTCCCTACACTATGAAACATTAAAAGATAATGGGTCATTACCAATAATTGGTGTAAACACTTATATTTCTGAAAATATTGAAGAACAGCTGAATACAGAAATTGAATTATCTCGATGCACTGATGAGGAAAAGATCAAACAGATTGAGAGGCTTAAAGCTTTCCAGGATAGAAATAAATCAACGTCAAAGCAAGCTTTAGCTGACTTAAGAGCGGTGGCCTTAAGAGGTGACAATATTTTTGAAGAGTTATTAAATACGACAAAGTTTTGTAGCCTTGGACAAATTTCTGAAGTTCTTTATGAAGTCGGGGGACGTTATAGAAGGAATATGTAAATGACAAAAAAATCTTCAATTTATACGAAGTCTGGAGACAAAGGCAAAACAAGCCTTGTTGGTGGAAAAAGAGTAAGTAAATCAGATATATCACTGGCATTGTATGGAGAGGTCGATGAACTTAACTCTTGGATAGGTGTTATTTTATCTGAAATGGAAGATAAGGATTATGTTAAAAATCAAACTTTATTACTTAAGAACATACAGTTGTCTTTATTTAGTCTAGGGTCAAACTTTGCTTGTGAGCCTGAAAAAAGAAGCACATTTAAGCTTCCTAAGCTAGTCGAGGAAGACGTAGTAAAAATTGAGCATGAGATTAACGAAATGGATAAAGAATTAAGCGAGTTGAAAAACTTTATTTTGCCCGGTGGCTCTAAGCTTTCATCATTTTTACATATTTCGAGAACTGTATGCAGAAGAGTTGAAAGAACCCTTATCGCATATAGTGAAAAAAGTGGGGGCCTTTTACCAGACTTTTCGAATGAGTTTATAAACCGACTTTCAGATTACTTTTTTGTTTTTTCTAGGTGGATAAATTTTAGAGAAGGAAAGGAAGAGGAGTTATGGAAACCATCATTATAATATATTGAAATTACTCTCTTTTTTGGGGCGTTGAATAAATGTTATAATATGGTATGTATTGTTTAGCTTAGATAAAACAAACCAGTGTTTGGAGCACATGAATTGTAATAGGTGATTAAATGGAAAACTCTGAAAGCTTAATTGAATTAACTGAGAAGGCAATTGATCATATTGGACAAATTTTAAAACAAGAGAACCAGCCAAAAAATGTTGGAATACGTTTTGGTGTAATTGGCGGTGGTTGTTCTGGGTTATCATACAAAATTGAATTTAGTGAAGAAAAAGAGAATGATAATATTCTAACTTTTGGTGACGTAAAAGTACTTATTGACCCAAAGTCTTCTATATATCTCAAAGGAATAACCATTGACTTTAGCGATGGTCTTAATGGAAAGGGTTTTGTTTTCAAAAATCCAAATGCTACAAATACGTGTGGCTGTGGAGAATCTTTTTCAATCTCTTAGTTATTTAAACCTTTAACTCTCATTATTTAAAAATTTTCTAAGGTCAAAAATTATGGATCTGTATGAAGCACGTTATAGAGGAGGAATATTAGCCTTTAATAATTGGAGGTTTTTAAAAATCTCTGGTTCTGATTGCGATACGTATATTCAAAATCACGTTACAAATGACATTTCTTCTTGTGAGGTTAATTCTGCTCAATTAAATTCTCGTTTAGACCGTGGTGGGAAAGTTCAAAGTTACTTTTATGTTGGAAAAAAAGAAGGTTATTATCTTCTTATAGTGCCTGAGGTTATGGCCGAAACTACTATATCAGAATTAGAAAAGTTTATCATAATGGAAGATGTTAGTATTTCAGCTTTAGAAACTTCTCAAGTTTATTTTTCTATTTCTTCTGACTTTTTAAACTTATCAGTTGAAGATAAAAAGGAGGATAATAAATTTTTGTTTCTTAATTACCTTGGTGAAGAAGGGTTTTTGTTTTGGGGAGAACGTTATACGAAGACTTTTTTTAGGTCTAAAAAGCTTGTTCCTAAAAGCATTGAAAATCAAATGAGGGTTTTAAGTGGTTGGTCTGGGTTAGAGAAGGAGCAAGTTTGTGGTAAAATAATTAATGAGAATATTTTAAATGAGTTAGCCATATCTTATTCTAAAGGCTGTTTTTTAGGTCAAGAAACTGTTTCAAAAATTCAAAATAATAGAGGAGCCTCTTATTACCCTGTTATAATTAGAGCCGACAAAGGGAAATTAAGCGGTGATATAAAGTCTTATCAAAATCAGAGCTTTAAAGTTTCGAATAGAAAAGCCGGTACTTTTATTTCTAATACGACTTTGGAAAATGATGTTTTATTATTAGTAAGCCTTTATCGTGAATTTCGAATTGAAGGTCGGCATATTAAAATTTTATTTGACGATGGTTTCAGCTTGGAAGGTAAGGTTTCGTTTTTACCTTTCTTTAAGGATAAATCTCTTAAAGAAAAAGCAGACAAGGCATATTATAAAGGACTTCATTTTTTTCAGAATGGAGATGATGAAAGTGCTTTAGAAAACCTTAAAGTTTGTATTAACTTATTTTCTTCTCATGCAGATGCACTTGAGTCAATTGGAGTTATCTTAGGTCGCCAGGGACACTACAAACAGGCAATTGATTATATGGATAGGCTACTTGAGATTGATAAAGATTCTGTTATGGCTCATACAAATAAATCCCTTTACTTCATGAAAATGGGAAAAATAGAGGAGGCTGAAGAAGAAAAGAGTCAGGCTGCTGTAAAGTCTTTTGCTTTTTATGGAAGGGAAGCCAAGAAGAAAAAAGAGAAAGAAGAGCTCGAAAAACAAGTGTCAGAAAGCCTGAAGAAAAAAGAGGAGATGTTTTTACAGGTTTTGGCGCTCGATGAGGATGATGTTTTGGCCAATTTTGGGTTAGGTGAGACTTATTTAAAGAAAAACGAACTACAAAAAGCATTAATGCATTTGCAAAAGGTCTTAAACCTTAATTCAAACCATTCAATGGCTTACCTAGTTTTAGGAAAAGTTTATGAAGGACTCGGAAGGTTGAAGGAGGCTGGAGAAGTTTACACGCGAGGTGTAGATGTTGCCTCGAAAAAGGGAGAAATGAAGCCAGCGAATGAAATGCAAGCCCGCCTTTCCAAGATCCTTTAGTCCATTACTTTTTTTGATCAATAAATATAGATTATTTTTTAGATGGCTGGGGTGAGGGGATTCGAACCCCTGACCAATTGATTAACAGTCAACT
>DKQD01000213.1 GCA_002474345.1 Bacteriovoracaceae bacterium UBA7317 | reverse complement strand
GAGGTATAAATTTGGTGTACTTCCACTGAATAAATCCTAAGAAAAACTCGCCTTGCTAAAGGCAATTTGCTAGATTCTAGTGAGCTAGGGTAGCAAAACAATTAAAAAATACCAATCCTTTGAGGGGTTAACATGTCGAGTCACTACATAACACAACTCTTTCTGTTTTTCGTCTTCTCACGCTATATCATCGGGCACTACCTTGATACGAGAAATAAAAGATACGTTTTAAAAAATAGAAATGAAGTTCCTGAAAAATTTAAAGATCAAATTTCGCTTGTAGAACACCAAAAAGCTGCGGATTACACTATAGCAAAAATTAATTCCTCTAATATCTTCAGTGTTATCAACACTGCGGTTTTACTTGGCTGGACTTACTTTGGGGGGCTTGATGGCCTTGATAAATTTGTCCGATCCTTTTCTTTGACTCCTACAAACCAAGCGCTGGCTTTTATGGGGTTCTTCTTCCTTATATCAATGGTCCTAGGTCTTCCTGAATCACTTTATTCCACTTTTGTACTTGAAGAAAAATTTGGCTTTAACAAAACAACCCCTAAAGTTTTTGTAATGGATATGCTTAAAGGAATCATACTGACTCTAGTCTTAGGTACACCTCTTCTTTTGGGAACTTTATGGATCATGGCAGAACTCTCCTCTAACTGGTGGATCTATGCATGGACTTTTTTAACAGCTTTTCAAATCGTTCTTATGTGGGCCTATCCAACTTTTATTGCCCCTCTTTTTAACAAGTTTTCCCCTTTAGAAGAGGGAGAAGTTAAAAATAGGGTCTTAGGTCTTCTTGAAAGAACGGACTTTAAGAGCAAAGGCCTTTTTGTCATGGATGCTTCAAAAAGAAGCTCCCACGGAAATGCATACTTTACCGGGTTTGGAAAAAATAAGAGGATTGTCTTTTTTGACAACCTTATTAAAACACTTGAAGCCGACGAAGTTGAAGCTGTTTTGGCACATGAGCTAGGGCATTTTAAAAAGAAGCACGTTCTTAAAGGGCTTGCTAAGTCTCTTATATTTTCTTTTATTGGCTTTGCAATCCTTGGCTATGTCTACAATTTAAAGAGTTTCTATCTAGGTCACGGAGTTACTACAGAACCTTCAGATTATATGGCACTTCTGCTTTTTAGCATGATATCAGGGGCCTATACTTTTCTTTTAACCCCCCTCTCATCCCTTACTTCTAGAAAGTATGAATTCGAAGCTGATGAGTTTGCTTCTAAGAATGCGAAGGCGAGTAAACTTATTTCTGCTTTGGTTAAACTTTACAAAGACAATGCTTCAACCCTCACACCAGATCCTCTTTACAGCGCTTTTTACCACTCACACCCACCGGCACTGATTAGAGTAAAATATTTGGAAAGCCTTATTCAAAAGGCTTAAAAACTGACTCATTACCCTTTTACTTTTCAATTAAAAAAGAAAAAAGGCCCTTTCTCATACCGAAGCTTTTCAAGCTCAATATGAAAAAGGGCCTTAATATTGATACATCTTTCGCTTTTTTAAAGACTATCTTTTTTATCGAGAAAGCTTCTTTAAAGCCTGGATTCTTTTTTCAAGTGGAGGATGACTTGAAAAGAGTTCCATAAAGCTCTCTTTAGATGAAATTTGCATCGCCTTAACAGAGCTCTCAGCATCACCAAGCTGATTATAATTCCTTTTCAAAGCTTCTAAAGCTGCTATCATTTTCTCTTTACCTGCCAACTGAGCACTTCCTGCATCCGCTCTATATTCTCTCCATCTTGAAAAGCCCATGACGATTGGTGCCGCCAAAATCCCAAAAATAACTTGGAGGGCCATATTAACAAACATGGAAGCAAAAAAGCCTAAGCCGCTACCCTCTTCATCATCACCACGAAGAAAATTATCTATGGCAAAGGTAACAATCCTTGCAAAGAACATAACAAAGGCATTCACAACACCTTGGACAAGTGCCATTGTTACCATATCCCCATTGGCCACGTGGGCTACTTCGTGGGCAAGAACACCTTCAAGCTCATCATCAGACATCTGATTCATAAGACCAGTGGAAACCGCCACGAGAGAGTTATTTTTTGAGGCTCCGGTTGCAAAAGCATTTGCTTCTGGACTGTCATAAATCCCAACCTCTGGCATTTTGGAAATCCCAGCCCTTTTTGAGAGCATATGGACCTTTTGAACCAAAGAGCCATAAGGCCCATGAGTTTCAAGAACCTGAACGCCATACATAGTTTTGGCCATCCATTTTGAAATAAAAAGAGAGACAAAGGATCCCGCCATCCCCCAAACAAGGCAAATTGTCATGAGGCTGCCATAATTAATCCCCGATGGTCCATAGCTTGGACCAAGACCGAAAACCTTCATAATCAAACTGATCATAAAGGAACCTACCACCATGACGCAGATATTTACTAATATAAATAATCCAACTCTTTTAAACATGTCTAAACTCCTGAATAAGTAAAATGAATTTCAAATGTTTACCCACAATCTCATTTTGTTATCAAAATTAAAAACGTCAAGACCCTAACTTCCTTCACTTTTCCTTAAATTTTGACACCTTCAAAGTGAAGAAGCCACTTTTTCAACCTTTTCCCAGCCCCAAAACCTCCTAAGTTACCGTTTTTATTAATTACCCTATGGCATGGAACAAAAAGAGCAAAGGGATTTTTACTATTGGCGGTCCCAACCGCCTGGCTACCTTTTGGGCTTTTAACAGCTAAAGCAATATCTTGGTAAGACCTGGTCTCACCAAAAGGAATCTTTTGAAGAGAAAGCCAAACACTTCTTTGAAAAGCTGTTCCAACACTCTCATCCAAAGGGAGGCATAAATCTCTAAAATTTCCTTTGAAGTAATCATTTAGCTGCTTCTTGGCCTCCCTAAGCAGTGGTACCTCAGCCTCCTTACCCATATTCAATGCATTACTTTTTTTAATATCCCTGGACCTAACAAAGGCTGACTCAAGGATACATTTTCTATTTGCCCTAACCAGAACCCCACCAAAGGAGAAGGGTACAATGAGGGAATATTCATCTTTCAATTTCATTTTCAGTTGTCTATATTTTCAAGGTCAAAAGGAAATATTATGGAAACTTTATCTGTCATCGATTGCGCAATTGCAAGCCCCTCAAATGATTGCCTAAATCGCCTGATTCAAAGAACAAGAATTCCTTTCACTTATCACCTGCCGGCCATAACAGGTAATGATACTTATAAGGAAGATGTTAATGCTAAGGCGATAGTTGTCTTTGGTAGTCATTCTTCAGCAAATGATGAACTTCCCTGGCAGAGAGAAGTCGTTTCATTTCTTCTTGCAAAGCTAGAAGAAGGCGTACCAGTTTTTGGACTATGCTTTGGTCACCAACTTTTGGCCAAGGCTTTTGGATCAAAAATTGGACCTTCCGAAACACCTCCTTTTAGCCATAAAGGTATTAGGGAATGGAAAGTCCTCCGAGAAGACAAAAGGTGGGGTTTTTGTGAAGGAGCTCGATTCAACACAATTGTTTACCACAAAGAAGAAATTAAAAACTTAGGTCAAGATCTCATCCACTTAGGCTCATCCAACGAATGCCATTACGATTTAATCACACATAAAAGCCTGCCTTTTTTGGGTATCCAGGGTCACCCCGAAGCCTCCTACCATTTTGTTTATCAGGAAATGGAGCTAAAAGATAAGATATCAAAAGAAGACGTTGAAAAAGCTCTGCAAGATGGAGACATCATTTTGGACAGCTTTTTAGAATCTGTTGGTTTTTTTTTTGATGGATTTCGACAAAAATATTTAGGCGAATTCACTCAACATCGTAGAGAGATTCAAGACAAATATTTTTTAAATAATCAAGATAGGGTGACCTAAATCTTCCTATTTCATTATGGAGTTCGTGTGCCCCACCTTCAATAACTTTGATTTGAAAAGACTTCTCTACAAAATCAAAATAAAAGTTAAACTCTTTTAAATCTACAATAAACTCACTCTCTCCAATAATTGAAAAAGAGGGGCAAGTAGGTCTTATAGGTTTGGAAAAAATTGTTCTTGAAGCTTTAAGAACCTCAAAATAAAGCTTCGTTTGTATCTTTCTTAAAATAAGATTATCTTCCTTTATTTTTTCATGAACTCCTGGATCATGTGTAAGAAAACTCAAATAGTTTTTTTTATAGATAGGAAAACTTAATTTCATCCCTGCCAAAGTATTGAGAATTTTTGAGGGGAGAAACTTAAAAGTGCCTCCAACAATGCCCTTGAAACCAATAAGAGGACTACTCAATACCAACCTCTCAGGAGATAAGACCTTATCCCCAAAATTTTGAATTAAGTCCGCGGCAATCAATGAACCCATAGAGTGACCAACCAGTATATAGCGGTCCATCCTATAATCTCTTTTCAAGTAATCAATGATCTCAACCAGGTCCTCGGTAAAGAAAGAAAAATCTTCAACAAACCCTCTTTTCCCACCACTTTCCCCATGTCCTCTTAAATCATATTGAAAAACATTAAAGTCTGATGAAAAAAGTTTCATCAAATAATCATGCCTCCCCATATGGTCTCCCATCCCATGAAGACCTATAATCCAAACCCGATGACCTCCCTCATGAATTTGGCAGTTAATTTTCGTACTATCCCTCATGACAATTTGCTTGCGTTCTTTAATCATTCTTAGATCCAAAAGGAGCGTTTAAAGATCCTTCTATTTTATCAGGACTATAACTAAATTGGTGATTCTTTTCCTTTTAAAAACATTAAAAAGTTTTTATCAAAAACTTATTTTAAATACCGAAGAAGAGGCAACTGGGAACAGAGCTGGTAGGGGAGTTTTATGTATTGTCCAGTATGCCTCAACGACACTCTTTTTATGCACACGAAAGGGACAATCTTTATTAAAATAAACAGGCAAACTATGTCCACGAGCCACTTTCTTTACAATTTATCAAAAGAGGAAGAAGAAGATATTCTCGAACACCTATCAATTAAATTAGATGAGTTTTTGAGCTGGTATTCAAAATTTCAAAATAAAGAAAAAATTTCAAAAGTAGAAATTGTTTCCTCCAATTTTGCCTGTGACAAACATTGCAGACTGCCTACTGAAGCCCGGTTTTCTATCATTGGAAACCTAGTTAACAAAAGGACATTTATAAAACTTCTTTTGAACGTGGCAAAAAAGCATGGTCTCTCTGTAGACCTCAACTCGCTCGAAATTTGAATCAACAAGCAGCGAGGATCGGCTTCTAAATAAAAAATATTTTAATGAGAATAAAGGTGAGAATGGTGGGCGATGACAGGCTCGAACTGCCGACATCCACCTTGTAAGGGTGGCGCTCTACCAACTGAGCTAATCGCCCGCTTAAAATAAATATTTAAGACGACGGCAAGATTAGTTAAGTTGCCTATTTATGTCAACTTTTTTTTGACCTCAGGAATCCTTTTTAAAACTTGCTTAGTTGGCCACCTCAATGCTCTGCTCATTTTCGACTACCTTGAGAGGCACCACTTTGAGGAAACCTTCCGGGTTATCTAAAGCCAAGGCCAACCTTAAAACCTCATCAACTCTCGAACAAGAGTAAATCTTTAGCCCATCCTTTATATCGTCCGTCATTTCCTGAAGGTCTTTTTTATTTTTTTCTGGGATAATAACTTCAGTGATACCCGCCTGTTTTGCTGCAAGCATTTTTTCCTTCAGCCCCCCTATCGTTAAAACTCGGCCTCGGATTGTTACCTCACCAGTCATGGCAACGCTTTGCTTAACTTTTATTCCAGAGATGGCCGAAGCTAAAGCTGTCACCATAGTTACACCAGCACTCGGCCCATCTTTTGGCGTTGCGCCTTCCGGCACATGAATGTGAATATCATTCTTTGTATACCACTCAGCATCAACACCCAATTGCTCACTAATTGATCTGACATAACTCAAGGCTGCCTTAACAGACTCTTGCATCACATCACCTAGCTTACCTGTGATATGAGTTTTCCCTGAACCTTCTACTGTAACAACCTCAATATGGAGAAGCTCTCCGCCCACAGGGGTCCAAGCCAGACCATTGACTAGCCCTACTTGAGGTTCATTTTCTATGTCGGTCTTATCGAATTTTTTAGGCCCTAAATATTTCTTAAGTTGCTTTTCAGAGACATTAAAAGTTTTGCCTTTTTCAACACTTTTACTAACAACATGGTGAGCAACCTTTCTTGCAATTGTGTGGAGCATTCTCTCAAGCTCCCTAACACCTGCTTCTTTGGTATATTCTCTGATAACAGCGCCCATTGTTGTATCCTTAACTCTAAGGACGTAATCCAAAAGGCCATTATTTTTTATTGCCTTTTGCAAGAGATACCTTTTACCAATTTGAAGCTTTTCATTTGGCGTATAGCCAGAAACACTAATGATCTCCATCCTATCTTTCAAAGGAGAAGGAATCCTTCCAAGATCATTTGCCGTCATGATGAACATAACTTTAGATAAATCGTATTCAACTTCTATATAATGATCTCCAAAGTTCTTATTTTGCTCTGGGTCTAGAACCTCGAGCATTGCACTTGCTGGATCACCTCGTTGATCGCTGCTCATTTTATCAATTTCATCGAGAAGAATTACCGGATTACTCGTCCCTGCTTTCTTTAGTGCTGAAATTATTTTTCCTGGCATCGCGCCAACATAAGTTCTTCTATGACCTCGAATCTCACTTTCGTCTCTTACACCACCTAGGGAAATCCGAACAAACTTCCTACCCATTGAATCCGCAAGAGAATGAGCAATAGATGTCTTACCAACACCTGGAGGGCCAACTAGGCAAAGAATCGTTCCC
>DKQD01000131.1:22237-23315 GCA_002474345.1 Bacteriovoracaceae bacterium UBA7317 | reverse complement strand
GTGGAAGGCTTGCTTTTATAGGTCGGGTTATAAATGATACTGAAGATGAGTGGAATCAGCTTGCTATAATGGAGTATCCAACGATTGATTCATTTATGAATTTGGTTCATATGCCGGGGTATGCTAAGGCAACCTTTTGGAGGGCCAAAGGGCTCTTAAAAACCCTTTTGGTTATTTCTAAACCATCTAATAAATCCTAAAAAACTATTGAATCATTCCATGTAGCTTAAAAGAATTAATGGTATCTCTTAAAGACTCTTCCATAGTTCTATAATCAAAGCCTAGGTGCTCAGTAACTTTTGTCGATATAATTTCTCTTACCTTGCCATGAGCAGGCCCCATGAAGCTAGTCAACATTTTAGCATCCTCTCTAAAGAGAGATAATAAGTGAAAAATAAAAGTTGGCGTATCATGTTTGGGCCACTTTTTACTCAAAGGTAGAAATTCCTCCTTCAATTCTTGTAAAGAGTCTGCCAGATCATAATATCCATTATGAAGAATGTAACGCTCTCCATTTGTTTTAGGGTTTTTAAGTGACTCAACATGAGCGGAGGCCACATCTCTAACATCCACATAGGGAAGGGGTATTTTTCTTTTTGGTAAAGATCCTATTTTTCCTGATACTGCAAAGTAAGGAAAAGATAAACTCAAGGCCCTTATTTTTGGGGATAGAAGAGGCCCAATGACAACTGTTGGGTTAATTGTCGTAAGGTTAAAAGCCTCTTTACCTTTTTGTGATTTGTAAAAATCCCAAGCAAAGAGCTCTGCCTTTGTTTTAGAAACTGGGTAAGCTCCAATTGTTTTTAAAGTTCCTTCTATCTTACTCCATGTTTCCTCTGTAATAGGAGGAGCTTTGAAATTAAATGAGTCGTTCATGGTTCCCTCTGGGAACATAATGGCCGCTGACGAAGACGTCATAACGACCTTTTTAACGACACCGCTTGCCGCTTCTAAAACTGACCTTGTTCCATTAAGTGCTGTTTCAACAATTGAAGTATCATTAAAATAGCTATCTCCCTTAGGAACTGGAGATGCCATATGAATCAAATAGTCACAATCTGAAAGCGCTTCTTTCCAA
>DKQD01000131.1:4537-21827 GCA_002474345.1 Bacteriovoracaceae bacterium UBA7317 | reverse complement strand
AAATCTTCGCATTTTTTGTTTTTAAGGCTTCTTACTGTTCCTCTAACTGTGTAGTTTTTTTCGAGCAAATTTTTAATAACATGGCTTGCGATATATCCAGTTGCGCCTGTAACAAGAACTCTTTCTTTTTTACTATTCATAAATCATCTTTGTATAAATTGTAATTTTGATTCTTTTTAGCCTTTCCTCTTTTTTTCTTCCTCTTCTCTTAAGGCCCTCTTTAAAATTTTACCAACAGGTGTTTTGGGAAGTTCTTCTTTTCTAAACTCAACAATTTTTGGAATCTTATAATTCGTTAGATTTTCTTTGCAAAATGCCCTCAGCTCTTCTTCTGTTAGGTCTTCATCATGCTTGACAACAATAAGTTTAATCGCCTCGCCTGTCGTTTCATCGGGTACACCTATTGCAGCGGCCTCAAAAACCTTTGGGTGTTTTGTAATAACATTTTCAAGCTCCGTTGGATAAACATTAAAACCAGAGACTAGGATCATATCTTTGCCTCTATCGACTATTTTTACATAGCCCCGTGAATCCATATAGGCCATATCACCTGTTCGTAAATACCCGTCTTCGTGGAAAACTTTTTTAGTTTCTTCTTCGTGATTCCAATAGCCTTTCATGACTTGAGGGCCATGAACGCAGATTTCTCCTATTTCTCCTTCTGGTAGCTCAGCACCTTTTTCATCTCTTATTTGAACATCCGTTTCAGGAAGGGGAAGACCCGTCATTCCCGTAAATTCTTTATTATTGATAGGGTTAAAAAGAACGGTGGGGGAGCATTCAGTAAGCCCGTAACCCTCCAAGAGAATTGTCCCTGTATGTTTTTCCCACCTTTTTGCGACAGCTTCTTCGGTGGCCATTCCACCACTGACACAATATTTGAGTTCACTTGTATCAATTTTTGAAAAGTTCGGGTGGTCCATTATTTTCTTAAAAAGGGTGTTGACCCCTGATAAATTTGTGAATTTTATTTTTGTTAAGACTCCAACAAAAGTACCGATGTCTCTTGGGTTTGTAATAAGAACGTTGACTCCCCCAATGATCAGTGTACAAAAGCAAATTGCAACAAGGGAAAAGATATGACTGAGAGGGAGTGCATTGATAACGATTTCTTTACCTACTTCAGCTTTAAACTCGTACCAATTGAGACTTTGTTGGATATTAGCAATAATATTTCTATGGGTAAGTATTGCGCCCTTGGAAACTCCAGTTGTACCACCCGTATATTGAAGAAAAGCATTACAATCTTGAGAAATAGAAGGTCGTTCAAATTGTGGGCTCGTATTTTTAAGAGTGTCTTTAAACCAAATAACGTTAGGGATATTCCATTTTGGGACCATTTTTTTTATATATTTGATAGCACTATTTATAATAAAACCTTTTGGAAAGGGAAGAAGGTCACCTAGTTTTGTGCAAATGACATGTTCTACGGCCGTTTTTGAAAGACAGGTTTCAAGTGTTTTCATGGCCGGTTCCCAGGCGAAAATGGCCCTTACTCCAGCATCATTAAGTTGGTATTCCAATTCTCTAGGTGTGTAGAGGGGGTTTACATTAACAACAACAAGACCTGCTTTTAAAATAGCAAAAAGGCAGAGAGGATATTGGAGGCAATTGGGCATCATTATAGCAACACGGTCGCCTTTATTTAACTTGAGCTCATTTGTAAGGTAATTGGCAAGTCTATTACTTTGTTCATCAGTCTCACGAAAGGTCATGGCATGATTCATACTGATAAAGGCATCTTTTTCTGGGAATTTTTGAAATATTTCATCAAATAAATGCGGAAGATTCTGATATTTGTCTAGATCTACCTCTTTTTTTACTTCTTTATCGTATGATTGGTACCACTTTCTTTCCATATTTCCCACCGAGCTATTTATTTTATTTAACACCTTTTTCAGATAACTTATTGAATGCTATATTATACCTTAAAAAAAAAATTTAATAAGCTTAAACGGCCGCTTTTCGAAATTATAGATAAGCAAAGAGGAAAATTTGGAAGCAAAGAAAAAGTTATCCAAGAAGAAAAATATATTTGGTGTATGTAACCTTTGTGAAGCCATTTGTGGAATTGAGTATCAGGTATTTCAAAATAAGATTCAAACACTGAAAGGTGATCCAAAAGATCCTCTTTCGAAGGGACATCTTTGCCCCAAGGCTTTTGGTTTAAAGGACGTTTATGAAGATCCTGATAGAATTAAAAGGCCCATGAAAAGATCAAAGGATAGTTGGACAGAAATTTCATGGGATGAAGCTTTAGATAGAACTGCCTTTTCTTTGAAAAAGGTAATTAAAAAGTATGGCCCTGATGCCGTTGCCACTTATCGGGGCAATCCAAATGTCCACAATTTAGACGCTATGTTGTACGGGACACAGTTTATAAAGTCTATAGGAAGCAAAAACCGTTTTTCGGCATCAACCGTGGATCAAATTCCTCATCAACTCGTGGCCCATTTTATGTTCGGCCACCAACTAATGATACCCATTCCAGATATTTCGAGAACACAGTATTTTTTAATCCTAGGTGGGAATCCCATGGCTTCAAATGGAAGTTTAATGACTTCCCCAGACATTTTTAATCATTTAAAAAATATAAAAGACCGCGGTGGAAAAGTTGTAGTTATTGACCCGCGGTTCACAGAGACTTCGGAAGTTGCAAGTGAACATTACTATATTAAACCTGGAACTGATGCAGTTCTTCTTTTGGGGCTTCTTCACCTTCTTTTTCGAGAGGACAGGGTGAAGTTGGGCAAGTTATCTAAATTTACCAGGAGAATTGAAAAAGTTGAAAAAATGGTCCGGGATTATAATCCTGCCTTTGTTTCTGAACATACGGGGATTAGTGAAGAAAGCATATTAAAGTTATTTTTTGACTTCACTGCTTTTCCAAAAGCAGTCTGTTATGGAAGAATTGGTGTGTCTACGCAACCTTTTGGATCTCTATGCCATTGGCTTATTAATTCTTTCAATATTTTAACAGGCAACCTTGATAGTGAGGGAGGCGCTATGTTTCCCTTGCCTGCTTTTGATGTGCATAAGTTTGTAGGAGCAGGAGGTTATAACAGGTACCAAAGCCGAGTAGAGCTTTTACCTGAGGTCTGTGGTGAATTTCCTGTGGCCACTTTAATAACTGAGATGAAAACTATGGGACAAGGACAAGTGAAGTCTTTAATGACTTTTGCAGGTAACCCTGTTTTGTCTACGCCCAATGGAAAAACTCTTGAAAGTCATCTGAAGAAATTAGACTTTATGGCCTCTGTTGACTTTTATATGAATGAAACGACCCGGCATTCGCATATAATTTTACCTCCCACACATTTTTTACAGTCACCCCACTATGACATAATTTTTAATAACTTTGCCATTCGAAATACGGCGAAATTTAGTCCTCAGGTACTATTAAGAAAAAAAGGTTCATTAACAGAAGGACAAATTTTAAAGGAACTTCAATGGAGGATGGAAAAGGGAAACATCTTTCAGAATATTAGGGCTTTTTTCAGAAAGAAAGTAAGGGACTTTATGACATCCCAAAGGATAATAGATCTTGCGCTAAGAACTGGCCCCTATGGTATGTTTGGTATAAAGAAATTTAAAATGAATCTGACTTTGAAAAAAGTTAAAAAAGAACTTCATGGGTTAGACCTTGGTCCTTTGAAGCCTGTTTTACCTTGGCGGATTCACAGACCTTCAAAGAAAATAAATATAGCCCCCTTTATTCTTTTAAAAGATGAAAAAAGGCTGAAAAAATATTTGAAAAAGAAAATCGGAGATGATGAGCTTTATCTAATCGGTAGACGTCATATTAGGAGCAATAACTCTTGGATGCATAATTCAGAGAGGCTTATTAAGGGAAAAGATAGGTGTATACTTCTTATGAATCCTGAAGATGCCAAAAAAAGAAAATTGGGCGATGGAGAAATTGTAAAAATTACCTCAAAGACAGGTTCAATTGAGGTCCCACTTGAGGTTTCTGAAGATATTTTGAGAGGAGTTGTTTCATTACCTCATGGGTATGGCCATGACAAAGAAGGAATTAGATTGAGGGTTGCTAAAGAAAATCATGGTGTCAGCATAAATGATTTGACAAGTGACCTCGAGAGAGATGAGGTCTCCGGAAATGCTGCTTTCACGACAACAAGAGTTAAAATTACTCCAGTAAATTGAAAAAAAATAAAAAAATAAAGAAAAAAAGAGGGAGTTTAGGATGAAATTTAATTTTAAAATTCAAATTAAGTATCTATTGTTCTTTTTATTTTCAAATCTTATAATTTTGGAATCCTATTCAATTGAATCTCTTAAATGGTATACAGAAGACTATCCACCTTTTAATTACCGTAGCGCGGATGGGAAGATGAATTCTGGTATAGCAATTGAGCTTCTTGAAGCGACTCATAGGAATCTCTATAAAAAAGGAAAGATTAATAAGTCAGTATCTAGAAAAAACTATCGGCTTGTTCCATGGCAAAGGGCCTATAATAAGGCTTTAAAGAAAGGTCGAAAAAATGTTGTTTTTTCAACAACAAGGACTGAGGAAAGAGAAAAATTATTTAAATGGTTTGGACCCATCGCTAGTAACAAAAACGTTTTATTCGCCCTAAAGGGGCAGGCAAAATTGAAAAAAGAAAATATAAAAAGAGCCATTCAACAAGGTAAAGTTACAGGGATCAGGGGAGATGTCGGATTAAATTACGTATCCAGCAAAATAGGGGTATCAGAAAAATACTTTGTCATTGCCAATAGCGCAGATGCAATGTTTAGACTTTTAAAAAGGAGAAGGGTTAAGTTTATGTCTTATGGTGAATTAACAACTTTTCACTTAATTAAAAAACTTAATTTAAAGTTGAGTGATTTTGAAGTAGTTTATACATTAGCGGAAAGTGAGCTTTGGTATGCTGTAAATAAGTCAGTTTCAGATAGGACTGTGAAAATATACCAGGAATCTTTGGAGGATGCTAAAAATAAGAATTTAAAATTAAAAAATAAATTGAAAAAAGATTTTAATTTAAATATTGAAGAAACAAAGTTAAAAAATAGCTTGTTTTCTGAAAAAAATTGTCCCCATAAAAAGGTTGCTTGTGGCAGATGGTAAGAATAATTAAGTAGAAGTAAAAGAATGAAAAAAAAGATTATAAAATTAAATTTTTCCATCTTTTTTGTTTTTTTTATTTTTACGTCTCTTTTTTTATTTCGTAATGACCTCCTTCAATTACCTGCCAAATTAATTGAAAAAAGATCTGCTTTAAGTGAAAAGGGTCAGGTGGGAATTATATTGATGGGAGGTTTTTATGACCGTTCAGTGCAAATGGCAAAGTTGTATAAAAAAAAATGGGTTAAAAAGATTATTTATGCTGAAGCTGAGATTGGGAAAGCAGAGGCATTGGGGATCGGTTTATCTCAGGGTCAGATGGTGGATAAGATGCTAGACCATCTGGAAGTGCCAAAGGAAGATCGCATTTTTATTCAGAAAACGAGAAATACTTCAACATTTGATGAAGCAAAAGTTCTTTTATTGGCAATAAAAGAAAGATTTCCAAATGCGAAAAAAGTTATTTTAGTGACAAGTTGGTACCACTCTAGCCGCGCCGAGTGGATTTTTAAAAAAGTTAATTCATTTGGGATTGAAATAATATCTGTGCCAAATGAAATGCCTAAAAATTGGTGGGAGAAAGAAGCTGCCTTTTTAAGCGTTTTTAATGAATACTTGAAATGGGTTTATTACTTATTAAATTATTAAAAAGATTTTAAAATAAGAGGAGTTGGAGATGATAAACTTTATGGAATTACTTGGGCAATTTATCCTCTTTTTCGCTAAAGTTGGGACTTTAGTTATTGGTTTGCTTATTCTTTTCGCTGGAATTGCAATAATTTCAAGAAAGAAAAAACCTAAACAAGGAACTTTAGAAATAAAAAATTTAAATAACCGGTTTCAAGAAGTTAAAGAATCTCTTCAGGCAGAGGTTTTTACAAAAGAAGAGATAAAGACTTATCAAAAAGAAAAAAAGGAAAAAGTTAAATTAGCAAAAAAAAAGACAGGAGAAGAAAGACCAAGGCTTTTTGTTCTTAATTTCCAAGGTGATATGAGGGCAAAAGAAGCAGCATCACTAAGGGAAGAGGTAACAGCTCTTTTGACATTAATAAGAGAAAAGGACGAGGTTTTTGTTCATTTAGAAAGTCCTGGAGGAATAGTTCCTGGTTATGGTCTCGCTGCAGGACAATTGAAAAGGCTTCGAGATAGAAAAATTCCTTTGATTATATCCATTGACAAAGTGGCTGCAAGTGGAGGTTATATGATGGCCTGTCAGGGAAGCAAAATTTTGGCCTCACCCTTTGCCATTGTAGGTTCTATTGGGGTTTTGGCCCAAATTCCAAATTTTAATAAAGTTTTAAAGAAAAACGATATTGAATTTGAACAAATAACGGGAGGTGAGTTTAAAAGGACCTTAACCATGTTTGGTGAAAATACAGATAAGGCACGGGAAAAATTCCAAATTGAAGTCGACGAAACTCATAGATTATTTAAATCATTTGTGAAAGATGCAAGACCACAGTTAGATCTAGAGAAGGTTGCTACAGGTGAACATTGGTATGGGACTCAGGCCTTAGATCTTAACTTAATTGACGAAATTATAACAAGTGACGATTATCTTCTCTCTAAGTATGAAACTCATGATATTTTTGAATTGTGTTATGTAAAAGAATCCAAAGGGCTTTTCCAAAAGTTAAGCGCTAATATTTCTTCAAAAATAGATGACTTTTTTTATGGAAGAGTGTTGTAGGATATGGGAAGTAAAACTATTAAGACTACGAAAATTGGCCGGTTAACAAAAATGGGAACCACCTTGGCAAAAGCCACGGGAAAGTTCTTTGTCAAAAAAACTTTTGATAGGACTTTAAAAGAAGCAAAAGATTTAAAAGTTAAAATCGATGTTGCCAAAGATATTGTTCAGTCTATGGGAGAGTTGAAAGGGGCCTTCATGAAAATGGGCCAAATGTTATCGATTAGTGATGACTTAATTTTACCACCAGAAATTTCGGACCTCTTTAAAGAGCTTCAAAAAGATGCACCACCTATGCCCCGATCTGACTTAGACAAGGTTTTTCTAAAGAACTTTGGAAAAATACCTGAAGGTTTATTTAAGTCCTTTGATAGAGTGCCACTGGCCGCAGCGAGTATTGGTCAAGTTCATAAAGCTGTCCTTCCCTCTGGTGAGGATGTTGCTATTAAAGTTCAATACCCAAATATATTGAAGGCGACTCAAAATGACTTTAAAAATATAGATCAAATTAAAAAGTTTTTCTCCTTAATCTTTCCAGATATCATTGATGTGACAAATTTAGTTAAGGAAATGAAAAGGTCTGTGCTTCAGGAATGTGATTATGTAAAAGAAAGAAATGAAATGTTAAAGTTTAGGAACTCTTTTGAGAAGGAGTTTCCCAATATCCATGTCCCGAGGACATTTGAAACTTTTTGTTCAGACTCTATTTTGACAATGGAGTTTCTCGATGGAGACGACTTTGAAGAGACTCTAAAATATTCTCAAGAAGAACGAGACTTTTTAGGGCAATTACTTTTCGATTCTTATATTTATTCTCTTTTTAGGGAAAGAAAAATTCACTCTGATCCACAAAATGGAAATTATTTTTTTTCAAGAAAAAATATCAAACTTTTAGATTATGGCAGTACAAGGGAGTTTTCTCTAAGCTTTGTTAAGAGGTACGCAGCAATACTTTTGGCAATGGAAGAGGATGACTATTCTTTATACAAAAAGGTTATTATTGATCTCGGTGTTTTTTTGGAAACTGATTCAGAAGACATCTTTCAAAGCCATTTCCAATTAATTAAAGAAACTTATAACCCTTATACTAAAGAAGGATCTTACCCCCTTTTAGAAGTGAATCCATTTTTAAAAGTTAAAGATTTCATAAAAACAATTGATCTTAAAAAAAGAAAATTTCCAAGGGAAGAGTTCTTTTTGTTGGATCGTTCTACGTTAGGACTTTTTCTTAAATTAAGACGTTGGGGCTCTCGAGTCAATTGGGTTCGCGCCATGAAAAAATATCGTGGACCTCTTGATGAAGAAATTAGGCTTAATGGCTTTGATTAATTTGACAATTTTACCTTAACATTTATAACCTAAACTTTTAAATAAATTAAAATTTGAAAGAGTGAGGTTATCTTATGGTAAGGGCATTTCTAATTTTTTCTTTTGTTTTAAGTTTCATTACTGCAGGTTTTTCTAATGACATTGTGGACCCTATTGGTGAAAAAAGCGACATGGTTTTAATCAAGGATAGGGCCAGAACAACAAGTATGATTAAAAAGGGTCATGGCTTTTTTGAGGTGAAGGGTTTATTTGATTCTGAGAAAGGTGAAGAGTACCAAATAGACTATTCTTTTAAAATAAATGTCTCTTTTTATGGTGATAGGGGTGGCGTTATTACTCTAATGGTCCCTAAGAGTTACTTCGGAGATTCCTTTTGGGGGCAGGTTCGTAGAGGTGTTGTTGAAACCTCAAACTTAAAAATAAAATTGGAAGATATCAAAGAGAGGGTTGAACACAACGGGATAACCTATGAAGAGTGTCCAGTTTTAAAAATTTATGATGTTAAGGGAAAGGATGAAAAAAATCTGAAAGACCTTATTGCGTTTAGAGCACTTGAACTGGGTATTCTCAATGAAAAAAATCTCTCATCTGAGGAAGTTCAAGATTTGGAAGCTTCTATAGTAACCCATTCCTCGGTTCCAGCTTTAGGTGTTTTAAAAATGAATATTACAGGAAAAGTTCGTAACTACAAAATAAAAATGGGATTTGACCTAAAGTAAGCATTAGGTCTTTTAAATTTTAAGGGCCCTGGCTTTTATAACCAGGGCCCTTAGTCAACATATCAAGCTAAAAAGTCATGAGAAAATCGAATTGCAATAGGCAAAGATAGAGTTCCTTTTTTTTCGAACCTTTTTTTTTTAGAATGTAATGAGATATAAAACCTCTTTATAAAGGAAGGTAGTTCCGTGGGCCAAGAAATTAAGTTTTTGTGGAGGGACGCAGAAGCTGGAGAAGATAGCCATGCATTAGGACTTGTTAATTCTTTTTTGGAAGGGGTCAATAGCTCTGGGATATCAGAAGACTTTAAGCTCCATGTTGTCCAAGGTGATAATAAAATAGATTTTAATATTGCCATCAAGGCCCATAAAGAGTTACCCGATGATCAAAAGGATACAATTTTGAAGCGTGTGAGGTCATTGAGGGCACCTGATTTTGGAGCTGCCAACACTTGGATATATAATTCTTTTAACCTAGACCTAGAAATTTTTCATAGTGAGGACCCTCAAGATCCAATATTTTTTGATATGTTCATCCGTTTTAGTACAGTTGAAGGAAAAAACATAAGTACAAATGACAAATTAAAAGAAGTTGGAGAAAGAGCCGGTAAGTGTTTTTCAAAAGCGATTCATTTTCTTTTTGATATGTAATTGAATTTATAAGTAATTTAAGGGGTTAAAACGAATGGAAACTAAATGGTATGCAAAGGTCGATGTTAAATGGAAAGGCGATGCTTCTTCTGACTGGGATTGGTCTTTTTTAAAAGAGTGGAAGGAAGTAAAGTGGGCTTGGTCAACAATGGGAGAATGGGATCTTACATTATGGGTTGATGCTGATGGGCCGGATGCTTTAGAACAATTTGTTAGCCATAAGTTAAAAGATTGCCCTTGGGTTGAAAAAACAAAATCATCTTGGGCAAAAAAAGTTTTAGATTGGAATCAGTAAATTATTTTTATAGATTATGTTTATTTAAAACATAGAAAGAGGCCACAGTTGGCCTCTTTTTTTTTTATTATAGTCTTTGACTCAAGAAAATCATTTTAATTCAGCCAAAAAAAAATCTAAGCTTTTAAAACTACTCACTTTAGTATTGGGAAAAGCCGATATAAATAATCAGGGAGTGATCTATCAGGCTTGGTTTAAATTGGTGAAGTTTAATGGAAAAAAAATTATTTCAATTGCACTAACTTGTTTAGTTATATTGTCCTTTATTTTTCTAAGTCCTATTTATCCAAAAGAAATAAACGTTTTATTTGATAATAAAAGTTTTAGTATAAGTTATTTTGAGGATAAAAGTGGAGCTATAAAATTTAATGAAATAAGAAATAAAAAGTTTAAAGATATTGATCTCATAAAAACCTTCTTTAGTGGATCTACTTTTTGGTTCAAAATTACTTTAAACAAATTTTTATACGGTTTAGAGGAAGATTTATTTTTAAATTTAGAAAAACCAACTCTAGATCATATCACTTTTTATAAATTTGAAAAAGGTGAATGGTTTAAAACATTTACTGGAGATTCAAGATCTTTTAATTCAAGAGAAACCAAGGATAGGGATTTTGTATTTAAATTAAAAAGAGATAAAACTCTGAAGGATTATTATGTAAAAGTAAATTCTACATCGTTTTTTTTATTCCCTATTAATGTGTTTTCAAAAAAAGAGTTAGAAAAAAAAAGATCCTATGATGTTTTATTTTATGGTTTCTTCTATTTCACTTGTTTCTTTTCTTTTTCTTTTGTTTTATTTTTATCCTTTTTTTCAAATTTAAGAGGAATATTTTTATATATATTTTTAAAAATATTCTTAATCTACCTTTCACTGGTTTTAAGTGGTTTTGGGTCAAAAATAATTTATTCTAATTTTCCCTTTTTTCAAAATGAGTTATTTAATTATGCCATAATATTTTACTTTTTTATTTTTATATCTTTTTCAAAGAACTACTTTGAGGGACGCTTGTCACATGATTTAAATTATTATTTGCATGATAAATTTTTTCTTATAACTTCTGCTCTATTAACAATTAATGTTTTTCTCGGAAATAAATGGTGGTTTTTTCCATATTTTCTAATCCCTAGTCTATTTTATTATTCATATTTGATTTTAAATTACATCAAAAAATTTAGAAGAAAAGTTGAGGGAAAATTATTGATAAGCTCGGTTGGATTCTTATATGGAACTTTTTTTATACATTTATTTTGGAGTATTGGAATTTTAAGAGATCTTTATATTTTTAAAAATATAATTTTTTTAGGTCTTCTAACTAACATATTTTTTCTTTTGGCTTTTGTCTTTTTTTCTTTAAGAAAAAAAATAATTGAGAAGGAGGTTAGAGCAGTTGATCTAATTAAAACCAAAGATGCTTTATTAAAGAAAGCTGATGATCTTGGTTCATTTTCAAGTATATTAATGAAAAATGTTGAAGACCTTGAGGGTGCCTTAAAAGAATTAGAAGACGCTAATAAAATAAAGACAACATTTATTTCAAATATTTCACATGAAATCAAAACGCCTTTAAATGCAATTATTGGATTTTCTGAAATTTTAAAGACTGCTTATCACAGTGAGGCTCAAAGGGACTATCTTCAATCTATTAGTGAATCTGGTATTGAGTTGAGTCAAACATTAGATAAAATTATTGATATTTCAAAAATTGAAGCGGGAGATATAATAATAAGAAAAGCTCCTTTAGAGATTAAATATTTAGAAAACTTAATTTTGAAAGGATACTCTGAATTATGTGAGGAAAAAGGCATAGACTTTAAATTTAACTCGGAAAGAAAATTAATGGATAGTATTGAAGTAGACCCTTTTCGTTTTGAGGAATTAATTCACTCCCTTATAGATAACGCTATAAAGTTTACAGAAAAAGGCAAGGTTGAGGTTTTTCTTGAATTTAAAAAGGAAGGAGATTACGCAACTTTTATTTTTGAAGTTAAAGATACCGGTGTTGGTATAAGTTCTGATAATTTAAAAAAGGTTTTTAAACCATTTTTTAAAATTGAAAATATCATTATGGGTGATTCAGGGCTAGGCTTAGGCCTTAGCTTAGTTGATGCTATTGTAACCCAAATGAGAGGTAGTATAGATATCATGAGTGAAGAAGGAAGCGGTACAAAAGTTAAAGTTAAAATTCCAAATATAAGAATTATTGAAGGGTTAAAGAATAATGAAAATACAACATATAAACAATTTAATGGAGAGATCGTTGCAATAATTGATGAAAATAAGTTTTCAAAAGATCATTTAAGGTCTGTTCTGGAGAATTTTAACTTAAAAGTTGTAACCTTTTCGAGTATAGAAGAGTTTTCAGGTTACATAAGCTTTTCAGAAGCAAATTTAGTTCTTATTCAAAGAGAGTTAAGCTCTTACACTCAGTTCGTTCATTTAAAGATGTTCCCACTTAAGGAGGTTCCTACTTTAAAAATATTGTTAAATCAAACAAAGTTGGAAGATTCAATTTATACTTATGATGACCCCCTTAATATTTATATGAAGGTTTTTAATAATATAAAAACCAGTATGGAAAAATTCAGATTTAAACCTTTAGAAAAGCTTGAAGTTAAAAATATAGAAGAGTTAATAAAAAAAATAGATTTAATCCAAATAGATTATCAAAGACTTAAAGACTTAATGGAAATCAATCAAATTGAAGAGTTCGCCTCAAAGATAAAAAAAATGTCGGAAGAGCATAATGTTTCCGAATTAGAAAATTGGGCGGATGAGCTTATCATAAAGACTACTAACTTTGAAATCGATTCAATTGAAGACCTACTCGATAAATATTTAATTATTATAAAAGAATTAAAGAAATAAGCTTAACTGGCTTTTAGGAAATCAGATTTTGATATTTTTTCCAAGTTTAATTTGGATAAGTTTTCTAAGACCTTTTTAAGTCCCGTTTCCATTGTTATACCGTGATTTCTTTTTAAATTAAAGCGGAGAGGATTAATTCTTGAAAAAATAAGATTTTTTAAAAACTGAGATTCAAAACCTTTATTTTTTAACTCAATAACAATCTCCGAAACTCCTTCATCTACCTCCAAAAGCATACTGGCCCAAATTATCCTTTGTTCTATTGATCTGTCTAATAACTTCCTTTGAAATTTATCAATTCTTTTTAAAAAGGGTTGATAAACAGATCCAGAAAATCGGCCATTTTCTCTATAGCATAATCCTAAGGTTAAAAAAATTGGTGACTCAAATTCCAAAGAAAGGTCAGTTTCTTTATAATTACCTTCCGAAATAAGATGCTCTGCAAGTGAGATAGCTTCGTGAGACTTTTCTCTAAGGTTGTGCGATTTTTCAACATTAAGTGCAAGTATCATTCTTGCCATTTCTTCATCGGCCATTAAGAGGGCCGTGACAGTTTTTGCTCCTAATTGTTTCAAAGCCCCTAGTCTATGGTAACCATTTGGAACTTGGTAAGATCGTGGTCCTACCCTTATTGCAATAACGGGGTCTAAAAACCTATCTATTTTTTGAATAACATTTGCTAAATTTTTTACATGAGGTGAGGAAAGTTTTCTTTGATAAGGAGTTGGTTCTACCTGTTTTAAAGGGAGGGATACTAGTAAAACCCAATGTCCTCCGAGTGGGTCTTTGTAAGAACACAATACTTTGCCACCATCGTCTTCAACATTTAGAATTAAGCTCTTTAACTTTTTAGTTTGTCCCTTTGAGCTTGAAACTTCTTTTGGCGTCAGTCCAATGGAAGCTTCTGGAGCCTTTTCTTTTGATTTTTTCTTTTTTAATGCCACTTGTTATCCCCCTTAAAAAATACGTTTCGGCAATCGGTCTGTTAAACTTCTGCCAAAAAGTATTAAATAATTTATATTTTGATACTTCTCAGAAATGATTGTGATAATAAAATAACCCCTGTAAGTCCCCAAAAGCTATAAGCACTTTATTTTAAAAACGTTTTTCTTACTTAATTAAATTAAGTTTATTCTCTGTTTGCAAAAAGACCAACGGTTTGGTACCTCGTCTTTAAGGCTTTTAGCATTTCAATAAAAATAAGAGTCTATATTAGGAGAAGAAATGTTTTGGTACCTATTAGTAATTCCGGCAACTATTTGGTTAGTTGATATTGTCCAACCTCAAGACGGTGGACTTAATAAAGTGGATGATAATTCACCAGTTTTTGAAAAAGGTGTAGACCTTTATCAACATTCAGATGGTAGATATTTTAAAAATGATTTGGCCAACAACGAAGACGACGTATAAAACCCATTCCTTTTTTCCTAAATAGTAAAATAATTTTTATTTTATTTTAAAAAATAACCATTAAACTTAGTACTTTCCTTTCCGAAAATAGATCGTGGAAAAGAATGAAAAAAGGTCCCTTATTCAAATAATTGACGATGATTTGAAGAACCTTCAGGTAGCCGGCAAGAGTTTAGAAAAAAAAGGACATAGGGTAAGCCTGTCTCAAAGTGGGCGAGAGGCCCTTGAAATAGCAGCATTAATTAAACCAGATTTAATTTTGTTAGATGTTATGATGCCTGAAATGAATGGCTTTGATGTTTGTCAAAAAATAAAATCTAATCCTGAGCTCCAGCATATACCAATTATTTTTATAACTCTTAAAACAGAGCCTCATGATATAGTTAAGTGCTTTGAAATGGGTGGTGTGGATTTTATTGCGAAACCATTGAATGAACCCGAGTTTTTAGCAAGAGTACAAAATCATTTAGATATTAAAAATACTAAAGAAAAACTTATAAACCAAAGACAAGAAACAATGACCTTACTTGAAAATTTAGGTCAGGGTTTTATGATTTTTGACAAAGAAGGTTTTGTAAAACCAGGCTCTACAAAAGTAGTTAAAAAGTTCTTTGGCCATGAACCAACAGGTAAGAACCTAGCTGATATCTTTGAATTAAATAGTGACGAAAGAAACCGTTTTAAAAAGTGGTGTCAAAACGTGTGGAGTGGAAAAATAAGTTTCAAGGACTTGGTTTCCCTTGCTCCTCAAACCTATGTTAAAAATAATAAGTCTTACTTTTCATTAGAGTATCGGCCTATTTATAAGCCAAATGAAAAAAGAGTCATTATTGAGAGTGTTATTTGTATTGCTTCAGACAAAACGAAAGAATGGGAACTGAAAAAAAAGGCCTTAAAAGAAGAAGAAAAAGGAATTACATATAACTTAATCATTACAAATACTATTGAGTTTCTAGACTTGATGATGGATGCAGTTGATTCATTTTGGAATATTCAACTTTACCTTGAGAAAGAAAAAAACCGCATCCATTTAGAAGAAGTATTTAGGAAAATACATACTATAAAAGCTAGGTTTGCCTATTTTAAAATGAGCGATTTTGTAAAAAAAGCTCATGAGTTTGAAAATTATTTAGCAAACTTAATGGAAAAAGAAAGTTTAGATGAGAAAGATTGGAGTCTATGCTTAGGGTATTTAAAGTCTTTGAAAAAGGAATTAGAAGACTTTCAAACTGAAAATAAAAACTTGCTCGAGCTGGCCAATAAAGTTTTCTTTCTCGATGAAGGCAACTTCAGAACTGTTAAAATCGAAACTGTGACTAGTTTTTTTGAAAAAGAGCTTGGGGAAAATTCCGAGCATTTTATAAATTATAAAAACAAGTTTTTGCTAGGTTCTCTCAATTTAAGGTTCAAAGGTTTTTCATCTTTAATTAAGCAATTATCGGGGACCCAAGGCAAGGAAACCCAATTTTTAGTTTCAGAAAGCTCTGTCGTTGTTAATCAGGAAGCATATGGACCATTTATTGCCTCTTGCGTTCATATCTTTAGGAACGCCATTGATCATGGAATAGAAAGTGTTGAAGAAAGGATTTCCAAAAATAAGTCACCGGCCGGTCTTATAAAAGTTGATATAAGTAAAAGTAATGATAATGAAATAAAAATTTTAATTAAGGACGATGGTCGAGGAATCGACCCTGGTAAGTTAAAGAAAGTTGTTAAAAAATCATCTTCTGAGTTAGAAAAAAAGTTTTCTAAAGTGAAGGATGAGGATTATATTCAAGTCATTTTTAAGCAAGGGTTTTCTACCAAAGACAATGTTGATGAAGTTTCGGGAAGAGGGATTGGACTTGAAGCGGTTAAAAACGAAGTCAAAAAGTTAAAAGGTACTATAAGAGTTTTATCAAAGATAGAGGAGGGAACAACATTTGTTATTTTCCTTCCTATCTACCTTTAGTATTTAAATTTCCGATGTATCTAACTGAACATTGATAATAGTATTACCCTGTATAGAACCGCTATCGGTATCCCACATAATATGGTCACCACAACTATTAGCTCCGGCTGTTATAATTCCAATATATTTTAGTTTTCCATTTGGAAATTTGATGAAAGCGGCACCCCCGGAGTCACCTTCGCAAGCACCTTCATTTTCCCCTGCAGCGATTACGAAAGAACCTGATTCATTTTCTATCAAACCAGAGATAGGAAGTGTTGTGTATATTTTTTCACCGTAAAATAGATTAACTTCTTCTTCCTCGTCATTCTCTTCTTCTTCTACTTCTTCCTCTTCCTCTTCTTCCTCACCTTGAGGTCCTATACTTAAAGTGCTTTCATCGCTATTTGAATTTTCGTCTTCTCTGTCACTTTCCCCTGATGGAAATTGATGCCCATACCCAACAAGAACTATTCTACTACCATCGGGGAGCCCCTCTTCCAGCTCATCCTCTTTCATCATAGGAGTAAGTGAGCTTGCTTCCACTTTCCTTTTTAGGCGAATTTGTGCGTAATCAAAGGCATACTCGTCATATTCGTTTAGGTTTTTTAGGTATAGGGACTGACCTAATTTCAATACACCAAAGGTTTCATAGAGTTTAAGTTTAATTAGGTGTATCCAGTTGGGATCAAAGTTGATTTCCTTAACAATGTCTTCACTCTCTACTTCTCCACCTGGGTGGCCAATGCCTTGGTGGATGGTAATATCCTCACCAATTAATCTAATAATTTCATCTAAATGGTCATCTAGAAACCGCCTTTTTGTTGATTTCCATGTCATAAGGTTTAATTCTTCAAGGCAATCTTGGTATGATTGGCAGAAGTCATCACTTAGAATTCCAAATAATTCGTCAAACGACTCTGAGTCTCCGTCTTCAACTTGAACTTCTTCAAAGTCTAAAAAACAATGAGCCGATGTAAAAAGCAGCTTTTTACGCACAGCGGTCGCTGAGCAAATGATAGAGTCATCAGACACAATCCCTATAACTTCTGGAAACTCTTCCACGTCAGCTTTTATACCATTCATTATTTTAGAGGAGCTTAAAGTAATGTCTTCGGTTTGATTCTCAGTGGCAGGGCCACAAGAAAGGAGAAGTGAAAGAAATAAGGCAAAATAAAGGTTTAGACCGGGCTTTTGCATAAATTTGTTATCCTCGATAAAGTTCATCTTTATTGAAAGCTTTTTAAATACCCAAAAGCACTTTATTGGGTTAAAAAACCTTTTGCCCTTAAAGTTTTCCAGTTAAGGTTTCCA
>DKQD01000131.1:0-4210 GCA_002474345.1 Bacteriovoracaceae bacterium UBA7317 | reverse complement strand
TTTCCAGTTAAGGTTTCCAAGCGTTATCATGATCGCCTACCACACTGTAAAGGTAAGGCCCACCATCACTTGAGTCTTCGATCCTTGAGACAATTGTCTGAAAAGTTAGGGACTTAGCTTCTATAAAATTATCTAAAAATGCAAGTGAATTATTTGATGCACTATCTCCATATGTCGGCAACCCAGACAAAATAATATCTAAGTTTTTAGGCCCGCCTTTGGCCTTTAAGTATTCGTTATTAAAATAATTATAAGTACTACAAGCATTAAAAAAGTAGAGTTGGTACTTCTTTTTACTCAGTTTGCTGATTTCCAGCTTTTCAAGGCTTAAATTTGCACCCAGCCCTGAATGACCTTCATATTCGATGATATCAGCTGTCCTTAAGGCCTTCTCGTAAAAGTAGCGGAATGTATCGTCATCAGAGTTAATATCCGTATCTGATAGAAGAAGATGAATTTTTAGGTTTACTGATTTTCCGCGAAATCTAACTTTCTTAGTTAGCGTGGAAGTATAATTAGAACCGTCATAGATAACAAAATTTTCATTTTCACCAAAATGCTTAGAATAAGGGACATCTTCTGGAAAAATTCTAAAAGCACTCTCTTGTTTTATAGTCTCCATCCCACGTTCAATAAGGGAGTTTTTTACCTTTTGAAAGGCCTTATATGACTCATCTCGCTTGTTTGGGGTATCCGTGTCCTTTAGAGAATCCATATAACCAAAAAAAGTATAAATGATTAAGTCCTTCCCATTTCCATTGTCGCCGTAGATCTTATCGTATTCAGGATAACTCCACCTTGTGTTTTTTAAAGGTTTTAAAGTAGCTTTTATAAGAGGAACGTTTTTAAAGTCATTTTCTAAAGAGCACCCTTTTTTGGAAAGGTCCCAAAAGTAAAAAAAGTCTTCTTCAGAGTCATACTCTTCATCTGTGCAAAGGTTTCTGTGTCCCTTCTTAGATATTTTATAAATAGTCTTTGGGTTTTTTGGAAGGCGGAGGGAAATTTTGATTGATTTTTTTGAACCAAAAATCTTTTTTTCAAAGGTTGCCTTTCCGTCAAAAACATAGGTTAAGACCCAGTGATTTTTAGATCGACTTTTTTTAACGGATAGAGGCTTAGTTTTATAGTCTTCACTAGGACTGCCTTTAAATCCTATTGTGTTTAAAGCATAAGTACTTTGGAAGTAGCCCATGAGATGATCGATTTGCTTTTTAATAGTCTTTTGAATGTGGTTTTTTAACCTTTTATTTGATTGGACAGACTTTAAAGTGACTCTTTTTTTAGAGTAGAACTCCACCTCTCCTTTAAAGGTTAGCTTTGTTTCAACGGCATAACGTCCGTAGTAAGAAAAAGACGAGGCAATTGGAAAGGATAGGAAGAAAACTGCAAAAAGTATTAAGTATTTCTTGAAAAAGTTTTTAAGCGTAGATATCGTCAAGCTTTTTAGGAATGAATTTTTTTTTCTGTTTCCCTTCATAATGACTTGTCCTCAGTTAAAAAAGTCTTCTTTCAGCTTTAAAAAAGTTCAGGCATTTTAATAAGTAAGCCTATTTATTAAAGCTTTTTGGTCAATCCCAGGTTTTTCCTACTTTTCTATGTCTCAAAAACTCGATTTTTTGAGGATAATTTTTCAAGGAAAGTTTTAACAGGGACGATAAAGAAACACCACAAAATCAGACTTGAGTTACTTTTTTTCACATCTCTAATGGGGCGAAATTAGGTTTTTTAGGGAGGGAAAGCATAAAAATGAAGTTCTTTTCTTTGAAAATAGCTAAATTAAATTTATTTATTCTGATTTTTTTAAGCTCGCTACTACCCAAAGCTTATGGAAACTTATCCAAAAAGCCTATCGGTTTTGTGGCCGAAGTTGTGGGGAAGGTTCATAAAATAGGCAAGGGGAAAGATCTTAAAATTAAGTCTCCCATTTTTTCAGGAGATCGCTTAGAAACTTCTCTTAGTGCTTTAAAGGCATTTTTCACCGACAATTCTTTAATGTATTTGGGACCTGGATCTAACATCCGTATTGAATCCTTTACTTCGGCAAAGTCAAGAAGCCTTTTTAGATTGTATAAAGGAGTCGTGAGGATGGCCTCCTATAATCAAAGCTCTTCAATAACTTCCTTAATAAAAACAACTGTGCTTGATATAGAGTATAAAGGAAGCAACTTTCTCGTAAGGGTTTTTCCCTATAAAAACCTTTTCAGAACGCAAGTTTTGATTTTTAAAGGGAAGGTAAAGTTGAGTTTACCCAAAGAAATGGGCAGGAACCCTTATATATTAAGGGAAAGGGAAAGTATGGTTTTTTATCATAATGTTGCCGGAAGCCTTCTAAGGCCTCCGATGAGGGGAGTGATTCCGAGTAAGCCTTTTAGACTTCTTTTAACTCCAAGGGCCGATGGAGGAAAAATCTTTCTCTACGAATTGGCATCTTATTTTAAAAAAAATAGTAAGGTTACTAATGTTCGCTTTCCTGCATCCAAAAGAACAATAGATCAAAATTTAAAGCGAAAGGTACAGAAAAAAGGCTTAAAGGTTTTCTCAACAAAAGACTTAAAAAAGCAGGAGGGGTCAAGAAAGTTGGACCCTTTGAAAGCTTCAATCCAAGAGATGAATAGGCTTTTGGAAAAGGATGAGTTTTTGAAGAGGAATAGGCCCTTAGATTAAAGGACCTATTTTCAATTTAATGAACTAAAGTCGAAGAATCTATGTTGGCACAGTTAAACTTCACCAAGGCAATTGTTTTTTCACTTTTTGATATGAGGCCTTCCATTTGAAAATGATCTCCTACTTTGGCTATCATTTTAACTTTTATAGTAATGGAGTCGTGAGGGCGTAGAAAAGATTTAAATTTTGCTTCCCTTATTTTGGTAAGAACACCCACGGCCATCCCCTTCTTCTCATCCTCAGGGTAAAGTTTTGTTAGGAGAAGGCAAGAGGTTTGAAATATCATTTCGCACATCATTGCACCAGGGACAACAGGGGCCCCAGGGAAGTGACCTTTGAAGTAAAAAGTGTCCGGTTGAAGAGTCTTTTTTACGGTAATGGTTTGACCTTGGACTTCTTCATAGCTTTCAATTTGGAGGTAGGGAGGTCTATGATAGAGGGTATCGAGTATTTCTTTTTGCTTTTCTTCTGACATTATTCTGATCCTTTTCAAATAAATTAGGTCATGGCCCTAAGTCTAGTTAAGAGGTCGTAAAGAGGAAAGATATAAAAATAACGCATTAAGTGCTTTTGGGCCCTCTATATTAGACATTTGTTGGACTTTCTAGTGAAGGATTATGCTCTAGAAACCTCCCCATCCTAGGAAGTAAAAGTCTTAAAATATTGATTTGAATTAAAAACAAATCTTAACTTCATTGAAAGTTCATTTCTTTTAAGACATCCATTACAGTTTTACTTATAAGTTCATGAGAAATCGGCTGATCATTGGTAAAATCATTTATTTTCTGAGGCCTCCTTTTTCCTGTTAGCTTTTCATTTATTTCCCACAGTTTATCAATTTCATTAGAAGGAAGAGGTTCCACCATTTTTCCTCCTTTAAGTTTTACAGCTTCACTGATTATTTTTGCGGTGTGTTCGAGAGATTCGAGCTTTTGGTAAGCCTCCTCAAGGTTTTTACCTACTGTTAGGGATCCATGTCTTGTTAGAACTAGGGCATCATGTTGTTTTATAAGACTTTCAATGGCCTTGGGGACGTCTTTTGTTGTTGGTGTTGAGTACTGTGCAAACTTTATCTCGCCCAAAATAAAAATGGTCTCTGGCAAGATAGCTTCTGTGAGATCGATCCCTGCAACTGAAAAAGCCGTTATAACAGGGGGGTGAGCGTGAACAACAGCTCCAATGTCATCCCTCATTTCATAAGCCTTTAAATGCATCATAAGTTCTGAAGATGGGCCATGATTGCCATCAATGACTTTCCCAAACTTATCTATCACAACTAGGTCGTCCTCTTCTAAAAAACCTTTAAATAGTCCACTGGGAGTAACAAGGTAACGGTTTTCGGTAATTTTAGCACTCATATTTCCATCGCTCGCAGCAATCATGCCTTTAGAGTAGGTTAGCTTTGCAATTTGAATCATTTTTTTTCGTAGTTCACTTTCTTTGGACTTGAATAATCTATGGTTCATACAGGAGAACTCCTCAATTTAATTTAAGGCGCCTAATATAATTAGTGCGAGTGAAAATAAAGGCAGTATCATTCCAGATC
>DKQD01000197.1 GCA_002474345.1 Bacteriovoracaceae bacterium UBA7317 | reverse complement strand
TTTAGGCCCATCGTAACGGTTTATTTCCATATCCTCTTGATATTTTAGAGCATAATTCTTCTGAATAGCTAGAAGTTCTTCTTTTTTATTATCCTTTAGGAGGCTTTTGGCTTTGGATAAAACCTCTTGAAGAAGCTTTTTTGTTTCCTCTGTTTTACCATTTTGAACGAGCTCTTTTGCAAGCTCGTCTTTATGAGCTTTGAATTGGGGTTCGTATTTTTCCTTTTTATCTTCAAGGAGGATAATATGGTATCCAAATTGTGATTTGATAGGTTTAGATATTTGATTTTTCTTTAAGCTAAATGCAGCTCTTTCAAACTCTGGTACCATTTGGCCTTTTGAAAACCATGGTAAAGATCCGCCATTGTCTTTTCCAGAGGGATCCTCTGTATACTTCTTTGCCATTTGCTCAAAGTTATCTGTTGTCACTTTCTTTCTTATATTTTCAATTTCTTTTTTTACATCTTTATCTTTTTTTCCTTTTGAGAGTAGGAGGATATGCCTAGCTTTAAATTTCGCAGGCTTGGCAAATGCTGCTTTTCTAGAGTCGTAGAGTGCTTTGGTTTTATTATGATTCTCTTTCTCGGAAAGAAAGGTCATAATTTCTTCCTTTGAAACACTTAAAAACCTTTTAAGGTCATCTTTTGGAATTTCAATCAGATCAGCTTTGATTATTTGTGATTTAAAATTTTCGATATCTTTTAGATAGCCTTTTGAAATAGGGAAATTAGAAAGAATCTCTTCGGTTCTTCTGCCCCTGATCTGGTTTTTGATATCTGTTTCAAAATCTGAAGGGGTAATTCTAGCGTTTGCAAGGGCCCTTTTATATAAACCTACGTTAAACTGGCCATTTGTTTTAAAAATCTCTTTTCCACCTTCTTTATAATTTTTAATTTCGTCTTTTACTTCTTCTTTACTTGCAAAAGCGCCAACAGCTTCACCAAACTTCATCATAAGCTTTCTGTTAACGAGTGAACCGATTGATTTGTCTTTTATATTAAGGGCGCGAATTTGCTTTGAGCTTAGTGGTTTTCCCTGTCCAAAGTACTGTGAGTATATGCGGATGTTTCTATCGTACTCCGATTGATACTCTTTGTATTTTATTGGTAGGTTTCCTACTTCTCCAATCTTATCACTTGATGCATTTCCACCACCAATTTGGTAATCAGAAAACATAAAAGAAATTACAATGAGTCCAATTAGAAGTGTTAGCATTATGCTTGAAGTTTTTTTCAGAAATTTAGATGCCATTTTTATATCCTTGAGAATGCGTGTATTAAAGCAGGCAAACGTGCTGATTAGATGTGTTAAAGACCCATCATTATCCACGAGATTATGACTTAGTATCTATAATCAGTAAAGCATATTGGCAGTTAAGAATAAGATAGGGTACTCTTATGTTATAAATGATATTTATTTTGAGAGGTCGCTTGTGAAGTACATTGAAACGAGTCCAAAAAGGTTAAAAACCACTTTTGACTCACTTATTTTACTCATCGCTCTCATTGTTTTTTCCCAACAAAAAGACGCGATGAGGCAAGGAGCACCTTTTGAAGAGTTTTTGATTAATATCTTTGCTCCGATTCAAAGCGGCATAACCTCGGCTCATACTAAAGCCCTTGGCTTTTTCAATGAGTACCTGGCGAATATTAACGCGAGCAAGAAAAACAAAGAGCTTTTAAAAAAAGTTTTGGTTTTAAAGGAAAAGATTTTTGCTTTTGAAGAGCTTGCTAAAGAGAATAGAAGGCTTAAGGAACTTCTTCAGTTTGAAGAAGGGCTTTCAATTAAGGGTGTTTTGGCGCAAGTTGTCGGTTGGGACACTTCTAGCGACTTCAAGTCTCTTAGAATTAACCGAGGTGCAAAAGATGGCTTAAGGCTACAATCGACTGTTGTTACTGCGGAAGGAGTTGTTGGCTATGTTTATAGGATGACGGATCACTTTTCAGACGTTTTAACGATTCTTAATCCTAAAAATAGAATTGATGGAATTGTTGAGAGAACTAGGTCTCATGGAATTGTAGAGGGATTCTCTAGCCAGAAATGTATTATGAAATATGTAAATCAATCTGACCCACTAACACTTAATGATGTTGTTCTAACTTCCGGTTTAGGGAATATTTACCCTAAAGGTTTGCAAATAGGAGTAGTGACAAAAATCAAGAGAGAGAGCTATGAGACGATGCAGTATGTTGAGATTGATCCAGCTGTAAATTTTTCTCGTCTTGAAGAAGTCATTGTCCTCGTTTCGGAAAAGAAAGTGATGAAAAAGAAAGAGTGGAATGTACTTGATAGGATCAAGGGAAATAATTAAAAAAGGATTAGTTTAGATGAGGTTGAAACTCAAAAACCTTTGGGCTCCACTCGTTGCTACGATGGGGTTATTGATTTTTTTTGAAATAATTTCGAGTACTCTTTTCCCTATAGTTGGGATTCAAAATTATCGTTTGCCCTTTCACATTTTAATTGTTCTATATCTAGGCTTTAGATTAGAGACCCCTTATCTTTCTTTTTTAGTTCTTTTACTTCAATACATCCACTCTCTATTTTCTATTGAAGGTTGGGCACTTGGGACTGTTGCTGGTGTTCTGATATGTATGCTTTGTGCTTATTTAAAGGAGCTTTTAGACTTTTCTTCAAAGATGTCGACAATTTTTTTGACTTTTCTTTTTCAAAGCTTGTGGTTTTTAATTCAGGGAGTTTTACTTTATTTAACAATGGATGATTGGGGTTATGTTGCTGAAAAGTTTTGGCGGTTCCTACCAGAAAGCTTTATTCTTTCAATTTTATCTCCTTTTGTTTTTGGTATCCTTGATTTTCTTTGGCGTTCTGCCGGTTACAATGGGTCTTTGGAGGAAGAAGTTTAATGTTTGGTGAGCACGATATTCTAAAGAATTACAAAAAGAGAGCTGAGTTCATTGGAAATGTGGTTCTTGTTTGTTTTGCAATCATTGTTGCGAGGCTTTGGTTTCTTCAAATTTATAAAGGGGATGTTTTAAGAAAATTTTCCCTAGAAAATAGACTTCGTAAAGAGATTGTAAAAGCTCCTAGGGGAATTGTTTTTAGTAGGAATAATCAACAGCTTATTCATAATACTCCTAGATTTGATGCTGTTGTAACCCCTCAGTACCTAATCAATAAAAAAGAGACTCTGAGGAAGTTAAGTCAAATATTAAAGGTTTCTTATAAAAGAGTTTTAAAAATTATCCAAAAAAACTCAAGTCAAGCACGTTATCTTCCTATAACGATCAAAAAAAATCTTTCCAGGCAGGAAGTTGCTATTATTGAAACTGAAAATGCTAAACTACCTGGTGTCGCAGTTAGTTCTGTCATCAGTAGAGACTACAATTATAAGGAAATAGGGGCGCATCTACTTGGGTATATTTCTGAAATAAACAAGAGGCAGCTTCCAAAATTAAAGGGTCAGCAAAACTTTGATTACAAACTTGGTGATTTTATAGGCCAGGCTGGTTTGGAGGAACAAGAGGATATTAATCTGAGAGGGAAGGATGGGTATCACTTTGTTGAAGTTGATGCCAAAGGAAGAATAAGAAGTCATATGCCTTCAGATGGTGTTTTTCATGGTATTAAAAATCAGCCTCCAATTCCTGGCAGTAATATAAGGCTTACTATTGATAAAGATCTTCAACTGAGTGCCTATGAAGCACTCAAAGGTAAAGTTGGAGGGGCTGTTGCTGTCGATGTTAATACTGGGGAAATTTTAGCAATGGTATCAAGGCCTTCTTTTGATCCTTCTCAATTCAGTAGAGGAATTTCAAATGAATATTGGTCGAGCCTTGTAGAGAATGATAAAAACCCACTTAGGGATAGAACTATCCAGGAGCACTACGCTCCAGGGTCGACTTTTAAGACGATTACTTCAATTGCAGCTCTTGAAGAAGGTATTGTAGACGAGTCTACGAATGTTATCTGTAAAGGATCTTTTAGACTTGGTCGAAGAGACTTTCATTGTTGGAAAAAGTATGGACATGGAAAGGTCGATATTTATAAAGCTCTTAGAGAATCTTGTGACGTCTATTTTTATAAAGTAGCGACAAAAATGGATATAGATATTCTGGCCAAGTATGCAAAAGTTTACGGCCTAGGAAAAAAACTTGGAATTAATCTTCCAAGAGAAACTAGAGGGTTAATACCTACTAAATCCTGGAAAAAGAAATATGTAAAAGAAGAGTGGCAGCTTGGAGAAACTCTTTCTTGTGTTATCGGGCAATCATTTGTTTTGTCTACACCCCTTCAACTGGCAATGACCTACTCTGCAATCGCAAATGGTGGAAATCTCCACAAGCCCTATTTAATTAAGGAAGTATTTTCCAATGACGGAGAGGTAATTAAAAGGAATGTTCCAAAGGTAATAAGAAAAGTAAAAATAAAGCCGAAGACTTTAAACATTATTAAAAAGGGACTCTATCAGGTTGTTAACCAAAGAAAAGGTACTGCATGGTGGTATAGAGGAAAAGGACTTCAAATGGCCGGTAAAACTGGAACTTCTCAAGTTGTTCGTATC
>DKQD01000165.1:10731-47816 GCA_002474345.1 Bacteriovoracaceae bacterium UBA7317 | reverse complement strand
ACCCCTTCTTTATCTAAGGCAAGAAGCGTTAAAACAGCTTCTCTAATTTCCGCGCCGTCAAGGTAACCACATCCTGAAAGTAAGACTCCAATTTTTTTACTCATAATCCACTCCCTGCGAAAAAAGACCTAAATAAGCCTTGTTCATTTTAAGGCGTTCGGTTTTATGGTTTAGAGGATTTTTGATTTCCCTCATTAGATTCGTCTAGAACACGGTATTCTGCCTCAATGGTGTTATTTTGGGAAGTGTTTTCATTTTGTGAGGATGAGTTGGGAGCGCCTCTGTAATGCTGGGAATTTGAATGTTTCCATTGATCTTTAAACTGTTCCTGGGCGCCTTTAAAGACTTGGAGGGTTTTATAGGCTTTGTAAAGGCCTCGTATAAAGAGAAACAGTATATAAAAAAGAAAAAGTTTAAACAAAAATCCTAAAATCATTGGGTTTGCCTCTTATTATTTCAAAGTTTTGAATTGGACATATGGTCACAAAATGATATTAAAACCAAGGTTGTAAAGGGCAAGATGTCATTTTTTTATTTTGAGGTCAATATGGGTAAGAAGGAAGAAAAGTCAGGATCATTTAAAGCGATTCATTGGGCGGATGCTACTGCTGATAGAATTATAAGGCAGTGTGGTGATAAAGAAAGCTATACTGTGGCCAGTGGAATTACACCATCAGGCGTTGTTCACTTTGGAAACTTTCGAGAGACAATAACTGTCGACTTTGTGGCAAGGGCCTTAAGGGACAGAGGGAAGAAGGTCCGCTTTATTTTTAGTTGGGACGACTATGACACTTTTAGAAAAGTTCCAGCGAATATGCCTAAGCAGGAAGAGCTGAAGACTTACATGTTTCAACCTATAGTTGATACTCCTGACCCTTATGGAAAAACAGAGAGTTATGCTTCGCATCACGAGAAGAATTACGAAGCTCAGTTGAGTCGGGTTGGCGTGGATGTTGAAGCTATCTATCAAGCAAAAAAATATAAGAAAGGCGACTATAAGGAAGAAATTAAGAAGACTCTTGCCAACACTAAAAATATTAAAACTGTTTTAGATGCCCATAGAAAGCAGCCTCTTGGAGATGACTGGCTTCCGCTTTCAATTTATTGCGAAGAATGTAACAGAGATAAGATAGCGACTATGAGTTATGATGGGGAAAATACCGTCCATTACACTTGTGAACTTTGTGGCCATAAAGGTTCATTAAAATTAGATGAAACTTCCAGGGCCAAGCTTCCGTGGCGAATGGATTGGCCTATGAGGTGGGCCTATGAAAGTGTCGACTTTGAGCCAGGTGGAAAAGACCATTCAAGTGAGGGAGGGAGTTTTACCACAGCCAAAGAGATTGTTGGGCCAGTTTATGGAGGCAAGCCACCAATTTATCTTCAATACGAATTTGTAAGTATTAAAGGTGCTGGTGGTAAAATGAGTTCCTCATCAGGAAATGTTATTACGCTTAAAGATGTCCTCGATATTTATGAGCCAGAAATGGTGAGGTGGATTTTTGCAAGTTATAAATCTAATGCTGAGTTTTCTGTCAGCTTTGATTTGGATGTTATTAAAACTTATGAAGATTTTGATAGGCAGGAACGACTTGCTTTTGGTGTGGATCAAGGCAACCAAAAGAAAGTGGCCATGGCCAAGAGAGTTTATGAAATTTCCTCTATTGGTGAAGTTCCTAAAGAGATGCCTTTTCAGCCTGCCTTCAGGCACCTTTGTAACATCCTTCAAATCCATAACGGAAACCTTGAAAAAGTACGGGAAGCTTACAAAAATGAGATGAAAAATGAAAGAGACGAAAGAAGGCTTCGGGAACGCTCTGAAAGGGCCTTATTTTGGATAAATCATTACGCTCCTGAGGATTTTAAGTTTAAAATAAATGAAAAAGCCCCCAAAGTAGAAATGAATGAGCTTCAAAGAGGCTTTTTGAAAGAGCTTCAGGCATTTCTAGGACAAGGCTGGGATGATATTACAAATGATAAAGAGCTTCATGAAAAGCTCTACGAAATGATCCACAAAGTGGAGCTCCAACCTTCAGATGCCTTTACCCTTCTCTATGGAATACTCATTTCCAAAGAGAAAGGTCCTAAACTAGCGGGCTTTATGAGGATTATTGGAAAGGAAAAAATAGGGTCACTTCTTGGTGATATTTTATAATAGATTTAGAGGAGAAAAATCTTGTGAGTACTTTAAATAATTCAGTTTATTTAAGAAGAAGGGAAGAATTATTTTCTCTTCTAGGGGACGGTGTCGCTTTAATACCTTCAGGCGAAGAGAAGATAAAGTCTTTTGATACAGGTTACCCTTTTAGACAAGACAGTAATTTTAACTACCTAACTGGCTTTGATGAACCTGAAAGCCTTCTTGTTTTATGTCCAAACAATAAAGAAGGGAGGACGACCCTCTTTCTTAGACCTAAGGATAAGGTCGCTGAGATGTGGGAAGGAAGACGGCTAGGTTTAGATAAGGCAAAAGAAGCTTTGGGAGTTGACCTTGTCTTTTCAATTCATGACCTTGATAAGAAACTACCTGAATTATTACAAAATCACTCAAAGGTGTTTTTAGACCTTTTTTCAAATAAACCCCTTGTGGATAAATCTCTGGAACATTTGAGAAGCCTATCTGGAAGGAAAAAAAGTAAAATCGCAAGCCCTCAAAAAATGGTTAACTTACCTCCTATTATTGGAATGATGAGGTTGAAGAAAGATGCTGAAGAAATTTCTTTGATTCGAAAGGCAAGCGCAATATCTTCCAAGGCCCATAAAGCGGCCATGGCCTTTACGAGTCCAGGAAAGAATGAATATGAAGTTCAGGCTTTGATGGAATATATCTTTAAAAAGGAAGGTGCTCAAGGGTCTGCTTACCAGTCTATTGTTGCTGGTGGGAATAACGCCAATATACTCCACTACATTAACAATAATGAAGTTTTAAATAAGGAGGACTTGCTCCTTATTGATGCTGGCTGCGAATTTGGACTTTATGCATCTGACATAACAAGAACTTTTCCTGTTAATGGCTCTTTTTCGAGGGCCCAGAAAGATGTCTATCAAATTGTTCTTGAAGCACAAAAAAAGGCAATGGAAGAGTCAAAAGTTGGAAACACTTTAACTCATAATCACGACGCTGCAACTAAAGTTTTAGTGCAGGGACTAATGGATTTGAATGTACTTGAGGGCAGTTTTCAGGAGCACCTTGAAAAACAGTCCTTTAAAGACTATTGGCCGCACGGTACAGGACATTGGCTAGGCCTTGATGTTCATGACAACAGTCCCTATATCAACGAAGAAAAGAGTGATATCGCCTTCGAAGAAGGGATGGTCTTTACAATAGAGCCAGGGCTTTATTTGCCACTAGATGATCAAAAAGTGCCTCAAGAATTGAGAGGTATTGGTATAAGAATAGAGGATGATGTTCTTATCACTAAAAATGGTCATGAAGTGTTAACCGATGATGTACCTAAAGAAATAGAGGCGGTAGAAGAAGCCTGCCAAAAAAATTATAGAGACTTTTTATAGGACCAGTTAGAATTATATGGGGAAGCACTTGCTTTTTAGACCAAGTGTAAGACTTTATGGAGGAATCCCCAATGGATAAGGAAGCCTTTCCTAGGTCTCTTTTGAGAAAAATAGTCTCTACAATCTTTTTAGGAACAATATTTGCTCAGAGTGCTTTTGCAAAAAAGAACTCTTTTTACCTTGAGTACCCCCACTGTAGAATCCGTTTGACTAAGACAACTAAAGACCTTAGAAGCTCTTACCTTGATGTTCTTAAGGAAAAACTCAAGTATCGAAAGTTCGCTTTGAGAAAGATGCCTGAAAACTCAAGAATTGGAGTCGATGAGCTTTACCTTCAGTTAGAAAAAAAAATGGTGGGTCGGGGATTGATAAAAAGTTGCCTAATGAAACTTACCTTCTTTGTTACAAAAAGTGATTATGCCAGGCCTTCCTCTGATAGGTTGATATTTACTAAAGAAATAAAAAGGCAATTCCCGAGGCATTCAATAGAAGGCCACGAGAGGTGTGAACAGGCCATCAAAGACCTTTTTATTCATATTCCTCCTTGTGGAGAGGGAAGAAGCAAAAGGAAAAGGCAGAGGTTAGATTTAAAAAAGTTTTTATTGAACCCAAAGGCTTTTTCTAGGCACAAGGACTTGATTTCCTAGTGGAGATAATGCCGCTACTTGTCCCTTCTTGAAGTTTAAAATTTTAAAGTTTTGATCATAAAATGCTAATCCTCTCTCTGAAGGTTTTTTACTCTTAAGATCATCTTTATTTTTAGTTAGGTGCTTAATTACCACCTTTTCATACTTTATGCTGCCACAAAAATATTCTTTGGTAATATCACTTTGTAGAATCCAGGCAGGAATGCCCTCTGAGTCCTCTATCTTTGCCCATTGGTCTTTGTATTTTTTTACTTTAACTGGGGAAAAAAGTGTAATATCCCACAGTTTTTCAAACTGTTCACCAGGTCCTTTTCGAAGGGTTGTTTTAATGGTTTTAGTGCAGGCTCCATGAAGTGTAATTGTGTACAAGATAGAGAAAAAGGGTGTAATTAGAAAAATCAATAAGGTGCTTTTCTTTAAAATTTTCATCGATTTATTCTAGCGTAACGAGAATAACTTTTAAAGTAACTCAGACCAACTTTAATGCGTAGAGTTCTTCTCCTCTTAAACAAAATATTCGTTTCAAAAATTTTAGAGATGGTTATTTATATTCCGGTTCTGATAAAATTAATAACTCCTTTCCTTGGCAAACTAAAAAAAGACGCCTATCATAAATTGCTTTTATATTAACCGCTTATTCTATTTGAGGCAGTTGAAGTGATGAGGAGGATCGTTTTATGTTCAAATTGGCATCGTTATTCGTAAGTTTTTTTATGATGTTTAATGTGGGTTTTGCAAATGAGTACTACTGCACAACAAGTAAAAATCAAGGTGAGAGTGAGACAATAAAAGGGCGTACCAATAGAAGTGGTTCTTCTTATTTAGACAAGAAGGTCATTTTTTCTGATAAAACCGAGTTTCATTTTAGGGCCGAACTCAAGTACCAGCAGATGCATTATTTGGCCATTAAGCACGGAGAAACAGGCCTAAAAGCCGTTTCAAATGGTGGTGACAATGTCTCAATTGTTCTTCCTAGCGGCGATGAAGTTAGCATTTCATGCTTCATTTTCCCTCGTGCAGTTGAGTAGGAAAAATTTTCCATTTTAGGTATTCCGATGAGCTAATAAGAAGGAAGTCTGGGAAGCTTTCCGGACTTTCTTTTGCGTCCCTTGTTCTCCTTTTGAAAGCTGATAAAATAATTCCTTAGGTGCAGGCTGTTTTTATAGGTGGCTTACTTCTTAATAAATGAAGACAAGGGAGTAAGCCCAAAACAGACATAAGGATTTAAATTATATGGAAATCACTTTACCTAAGGACGGGTATGCTATTCTGGACAGGCATTGTACTCTTTATTGGGACAGTCCTGATGAGTTGGTTGATTGTACTGTTTCGGTAATTTCCATTCAAGCAGCGACAATTCATTTTGAAAGTAACAATTTACCGAACGAGCATTTCTATATAAATATGAGTTTAGATAACCTAAACATAACTCTTAAGGCTAAGCTTGCGGAATCTGAAAACTTTGATTGGAAAGTGCCTAAGCTGGCCCATTTTATTTACGAAAGTTGGTGGGAAAAAAGGAAAATGAAATCGTTTTTAAAGATGGCCAAAAGGAAAAATGGCTAAAAAAAGAAGGCCCATTGAATTTGGTAAATGATCTTTCAATATTTTATCTTTTATAAATTGGGAAAGTAAGTATCAAACTTTACAGTTTTTCCCTGATAACTTGTGTCAGGGACAAGGTTTTCGGGTGGGTCGGCCCAAATAGGTCTTTTAACAATGACTCTTTGTGGCCTTAAGTCTAAGGCCCATCTTAAAAGCGTTTCTTGGTCGTGGTCAGGGCCAACAAGCTCCGAAAAGATAACCATTTCTTTTTTTGGTAAGGCCTTTTTTCTCTTAGGCGGAAACATGGGGTCTAGGAAAATGATATCAGGAGTTTTAAATTTACTAGAGTTAGGTAGGGAAGCAAGAGGTTCGGATTTGAGAGATTCTTGGTGTTTTACGGCATCAGAAAAAGAAAAAAGGAAGTTGTCTTGAATCAACGGACCTAGCTCTGGATCAGCCGATGCTCTTCTTTTTGCATCCCATAAAAGAGGGGCCAGGTAGGGAGACCTCTCGTAGGCAAGGGTTTTAATGCCTTGTTTGATAAAAAATAACGAGTCTTTTCCCGTGCCGCAAGTGGCATCGATTAACCTTATTGGGCCTTCATCGTTATTTTTTTTAATGGTTAGGGCCTTCAAAAGGGGGTCTTTTTTTCTCTGGTTTTTAGGGCCTGGTTTAATTCTTTTCCATGTATCAATAAAGTCAAACGAAAGGGGTGAGGGAGATGGCATCTTAGAAGGCTTCTTTTCTTCACTTGAGTCCATTATATTGTTAAGGTGTAGTGAGAGCTTATCACCGCTGAAAGTGAAGTAAGGTGAGTTTCTTGGTACTTTGTCTTCCGAAATTTTTAAGGAAAAAGTTTCGGTAAAAGATTTTTTTAGACTTGGCTCAATATTTTGGTTAGAAATTAAAAGCATATTAAAACTTGTAGATACAGCCCGTTAATCGTGGTAGTTAATTGTTTTAAAATGAATAACATAAGTTTTTAATAAGTAACTTATGACCCATTAGGGACAAAACTCCTTATAACCTTTGAAAAAGGAACAGTCTATGACCTCTCGGTTTGAAAAGCTACCTTATGATCCTGAAAAACTAGAAAGGGAGTTAAAACCATACTTTATCTCAGCGGATGATGAGGAAATAGGGGCGATGTTAAGTGAGCTTGGGCTTTCAAAATTGGAAGACCTTTTCTCCCATATTCCTGATGAAGTTAAATTCGACAAATCGACTTATTCTGTGTGTCGTAGTCTGAGCTACGAAGAGGCGTTGAAGCAAGTGGAGTTACTTGCAAATAATAACAAGATCAACACTTCATTTTTAGGTCAAGGGCTGGCCCAATACAGAGTTCATGAACTTATTCCCTACGTGAGCTCTATCAGAGGTCTGACAACAGCATATACGCCTTATCAGCCAGAAAGGAGTCAGGGAACATTGCAAACGCTCTGGGTTTACTCCTCCTGTTTAAGTCAATTGACCGGGTTTGAAGCCATTAATGCCTCCCTTTATGAGAGGTCCACTTGTTTGGCGGAGTCTTTGAACGTCTGTTTAAGGCTCCACCGAAAAGGAACGACTGTTCTTGTTTCTGAAAGCATCTTTCCCGGAGATAAGGAAGTTGTGGAAACTCTTATTAAGGAGACGGGCGTTCTGGTGGAATGGGTTCCAGTTGATAACAAAACAGGTCTAACATCCATTGAAGATCTTAAGGGAAAAGCAGAACGTCTATCTAACGATAAATTGTTGGCAGGAATTATTTTTCCTCAAGTAAACTCTCTAGGGCTTTTAGAGAGTGTTGATGTCCTTACAGATCTTGCAGCCTCTTTAAAAGTACCCTCTGTAGCTATTTTTGACCCAATGTTATTGGCCACGGGTGGTTTAAAGCCCCCATCGAGATTTGGCTCTGAAGGCCAGGGAGTCGATATTATTGTCGGAGAAGGTCAGCATTTGGCCATTGGTCCAAACTATGGAGGGCCAGGTTTAGGTATTTTTGGAGTAAGGTACAATTCAAAAAATAAAAATGGTATTCGGTCGACTCCTGGTCGCTATGTAGGAAAGACCAAAGATGTTGAAGGCAAAGAGTGTTTAGCTATGGTCCTTTCGACTCGGGAGCAACATATAAGGCGTGAGAAAGCGACCTCTAATATTTGTTCAAATCAGTCGTTTCTCGCCACTTTAGCAGGGGCCGGAATGCTTGCTAGAGGCGAAGAGGGAATGAAAGAGTCTTGTCAAAAAGGAAGGCAAAATGCACTTCAAATAATACCCCGCCTTTTAAAGAGAGAAGGCGTTTCTCTAGCTTATCCTGAGACACCTTTTTTCAATGAAGTTGCTCTTGAGGTTAATGTTGAAGCCGCTAAACTTCTTGAAAGCGCTAAAAATAAGGGAATAGATTTAGGAGTGAATCTCACTCCGCAGATCAATAATCAACGTCAATTAATTTTATTATCCTTTTCAGATATTCATGAAGACTCTCACCTAGAATCTCTTGAAGCTTTTTTTGTTGAAGAATTTCCAAGCGAAAAAAAGGGTGATGCTTCTTTTAAAATTCCTGAAATACCTTCTGATCTTCTGAGGAGTGGAGAAGTAGGGCTTCCTCAATTTTCTCTAGAGGATTTGAAAAAATTTTACACTGACCTTGGAAATCAAAATGTAAGTCCCGATGACAGCATTTACCCTTTAGGGTCATGCACTATGAAATACAATCCTTATATCAATGATTATGCAGCTTCTTTACCTGGCTTTACAGATTTGCACCCCCAAGTTCCTCTTAGTGAGTCTCAAGGAAGTCTTGAGGTCCTCTATGAGATTCAAGAGATGTTTAAAAAAGTAACAGGTCTTCCCGGGGTAACAACTCAACCTGTTGCTGGAGCCCAAGGAGAGTTAGTTGGAATTAAGATGTTTCAAGCTTACCACCGCTCAAATGGAGAAGGTGAGACAAGAGACGTCATCCTTATTCCTAGAAGTGCTCATGGGACAAATCCAGCAACTGCTTCTATGGCAGGTTTTGAAACAAAAATTAAAGACGGAGTTCAATGTGGGATCGTAACGATTGACTCAGATGATAAAGGTGAAATAGACCTGGAACAATTTTATTCCATGATTGAGAAATATGGGAAAAGAATTGCTGGGATCATGGTGACAAACCCCAATACAGCGGGAATTTTTGAAACAAATTTTAAAGAAATGGCAGATAAGATTCATGAGGTTGGTGGCCTTGTCTATATGGATGGCGCCAATATGAATGCCATCGCTGGCTGGGTTGACCTTAACGCTCTCGGAGTAGATGCAGTCCATAATAACCTTCATAAAACTTGGACGATTCCCCATGGTGGCGGCGGCCCAGGAGATGCAATCGTTGCAGTTAGCGAAAAACTTCTTGATTTTCTTCCAGGTGTTCAAATTGATAAGGTCGATGGCCTTTTTACAACAAAGAAACCAAAGAACTCTATTGGAAGCTTTCACCGGCATTATGGAAACTTTGCCCATAAGGTAAGGGCCTTTACTTATATGAAGCTTCTGGGAACTGAAGGTATAAGAAAGATGGCAGCGGTTTCTGTGCTTGCTGCAAAATACTTATACAAAAAGCTAAAAGAGGTTTATCCCACATTGCCTAGCGGCTGCGAAAGCGTACCTAGGATGCATGAATTTATCATTACTTTGAGTGAGGATGATTTTCAAAGAATAGAACAAAAGGGAACGCCTAAGGCACAGACTATTGCTAAAGTTGGAAAACTTTTCTTGGACTACGGAATGCATGCTCCAACAGTTGCTTTTCCTGAGGTTTATGGGCTAATGGTTGAGCCGACGGAAAGCTTTACGAAGAAAGAGCTGGACAGGTTTTTTGATATTGTGAAAAGTATTTATAAAATCCTTCATGAAGCCCCTGAGGTCCTTCAAACAGTGCCACATTTTACTCCTGTCAGGAAAATCGATGAGGTTGGTGCTAATAAAAACCTTCTTTTATTTGAACATATTAAAGAGCTTCCAAAAGTTTTTCCAAATGTGATTGAGCCTTCTGAATTAACTTCAATGGAAACGGACGCCATTTGTGAAAAAATAAAGGAGCATCACAACCTCTCAAAGAGCTAAAAGAGATCTATATTGGAGAAGCTTCAATCTTATTAAGGCCTTAATGATAAAGTTCAAAAGCCGTATGAAGCTTCTCTTGGTCTTGGTTTATATGGAAAGATCCTTCAAAAGACATTCCCTCTTTAAACTCTTCATTTAGGTCCTTTAAGAGTCTAAAGGTAAATACTTTGGAGTCGAATGATACTGTCTCAATGGTAACGTCATGAAATTCTATATACTTTTGGATAATAGGGTTAAGGCATTTAAAAATACTTTCTTTAGCTGAGTAAATAAGAGTGAAATACTCAAAAGGGTCAAATGAAAGACTTTTCCTTTTTTCTTCATCGGTTGCAACAAGAGATTCAACCATGACTACACTTTGGGGGCCAAGAATTTTTTCTGTATCTATTCCAATGCCTCTAAGGTTGTCAGAACTTTCAACAACAGCGCCGATAAAGTTTTCCGTATGTGTAATTGAGCCTATAACTCCCTCTGGCCAAATAGGTGCTCCTTGCTCATTTTTTTTAATAGGAATAAGTTCAGCTTGTTCTTTTTCATTAGCACTACAAATCTCTGAACTATTGTTTTTCATCAAAGATAAAGCTTGATGAGCACAGTAGCGCCCTCCTAAAAAGTGCGCCTTCTTCTTAGGGACATCCTCTTTCATATTTTGCGGAAGAAAAATACCCTTTGATGTAAAAAAGCTTTCATCCAAGTCTTGCCAATTAAGGTTGACACAAAAATAGTGAGAAGCTTTTTTTAAGGGGAGGGGGCTTTGGATAGGCGTTAAAATCATACAGGTTTGTCCCTTGCTCTTTGAAATGATAAAAGGTCATAACAAAAAAGATCATTATCATGATAATGACTTTATCAAAGTTTTTCAAAAAAAAGAGAGGAAGTTCTATGGGTTTGGTTTCCAAATTTTTTGAGGTTCATGGAAAAGTTCAAAACGTTATGTTCCGCCAGACTTTTATCAGGGGGGCCATTAAAAGGCGTTTGTCTGGTGGGGCCACTAATGATCCAGAAAATAAAGGAAAGGTTCTTTGCATGTTAAAGGGAGAAGAGAACCTGGTAGAGGATTATATTAATTTTCTAGAGCAGAAAAAGGTAATTAACTCTTGGCATGCGACAGTAGACAAGATTATTCAAAGCAAAGAAGAACGGTCTTTAGAGGACTATGAAGTGACGACACAAAATGTTGACCATTTTAAGTGGAGCTCAGATGTAGAAATGTATGTTTGAAGAAATAATGTCTTAAAAAGTATTATTGACACGACTGGAAAGCCATCATAAGAAAAATGAATTGTTTGGACAAAGGAGAAAGATGTGGTTTCAGCAATTTTCAAACCTGAAAAATGGAAGCTTGTAGAGGGTTTCAGTTTTCAAGATATCACTTATCATAAGGCAGTTGATCAGGGGACGGTGCGTGTGGCTATAGATAGGCCGGAGGTAAGAAATGCTTTTAGACCACAGACCGTTGACGAGCTTTATACTGCTTTAGAGCACGCTAGGTGTCAAAGTGATGTTGGATGTGTTTTATTGACAGGAAATGGTCCTTCTCCAAAAGATTCTGGTTGGTCGTTTTGCTCGGGCGGTGACCAACGAATACGAGGTAAGGATGGCTATAAGTACCAAGGAAGTAACGCAGATGGTAGAAATGTTGATAAAGCAAGGCTAGGTCGCCTTCATATTTTGGAAGTTCAGAGACTTATAAGGTTTATGCCTAAAGTTGTTATATGTGTTGTTCCTGGGTGGGCCGTTGGAGGTGGGCATAGCCTTCATGTAGTTTGTGATTTGACCCTGGCCAGTCGTGAGCATGCTATTTTTAAACAGACAGATCCAGATGTTGCAAGCTTTGATAGTGGATATGGATCAGCTTATTTGGCGAAAATGGTCGGGCAAAAAAGGGCCCGTGAAATTTTTTTTCTTGGAAGAAATTATTCAGCAAAAGAAGCTTTCGAAATGGGAATGGTCAATAAGGTTGTCCCTCATGAAGAGCTAGAAGAGGAAGCCTTAGAGTGGGCAAAGGAAATAAATTCAAAGAGCCCTACGGCGATGAGGATGCTGAAGTATGGTTTTAACTTAACTGATGATGGATTGGTAGGTCAGCAGCTGTTTGCTGGTGAAGCCACAAGATTAGCTTACGGAACCCCTGAAGCCGAAGAGGGGCGTAACTCATTTGTTGAGAAGAGGGAAAGAGACTTTTCTTCTTATCCTTGGCATTATTAGGATTAACTCCTAGGGCCTCTTAATAGGCCTTAGGTTACTTTTTTTCTATTTTCTATATCGCTAAGAAGCTTTAAAATGACCTCTTTTTTGAGTGGCTTTTGCATCCACGCGTCGACTCCTATTCTTTCTCCCCTTTCTCTCAAGTCAGCAGTGATTTCGGTAGTTAACATTATTTTAGGAATCTTTTCTTCTTTTAACTTAAGGTAAAACTCAATCATAGTGAGTCCGTCCATGCGAGGAAGATTAAGGTCCGCAATGACAATGTCAAAATTTTTGATTGCCAACTCGGCAAGACCTTGTCCTCCATCCCTTGCTACAACCATTTCATGATTTGTTTCTTCTAGAATTCTTTTCATTTCTATAATGATGGGCTCAGAATCATCAACAAATAAAATTTGCATAATCTAATTTCCTTTTGGTTTTACTTCCAATTGATATTTTATAGTTTTTTATTTCTAATCGCCAAATATCTATTAGGGTGACCAGTAGAGTGGAATTTTCTGATCTGGAAAGAAGTTAAGACTGCCCAGACCATTTCCTAATAGGTTGTCTTGAACTGAGTTTCCAAGGAGGGCCAGTCTTTTAAGTTCCTTATTTTCGATCCAGCCTTTAGGAAAAATTAAAGAAAAGAAAGGTCCCTTGTCATCTGTATTGAGGTTAAATAATTTATTTTCTTTTAAACTCCAGATAAAGTTTCTTCTTTTAAAAGAAACTGTCTTATATCCAAATTTTTTTCCTTTGAGGATTGATTTATAAGTTACGACGGCTTCTATGGATTTACTGCGGGTAAAGGGTAATTCATGGGGATATTCTTGTGCATGAAAAACAATAATAAGGTCACCTCTTTTTTGATTAAGATAAACTAGGTGTCCATGGAAAAGGTCTGTGGTATTTAAGCTTATTGAGAGTTGATTGTGTTTACTGATGTCAATTATTTTATAAAAGAGGTTTGAAAAAAAATCTGTGACCTCTTGGTTTTTAAAAAACCTTGCCTTCGGACTTCCACTTCCCCAATTCAATATGATTTCTGGAACTTGATCATTATAGTTTTTTGTCAGGTTTTTAAAAGCATCTTTTGTTATCATCCCTTTGGCGAGTTTTTGTAGTTGAAAGGGCACTTGTTTTTTTATTTTTATAAAATTTGAAAAACGCCTATGTATTGGCTTACCTTTGAATAATTCCAAAAGAATTTTTTGCGGATCTTTTAACCTGCTTTTTTCGAGTGCGAGTGCTTTTTCGTGTGGAAAAGAAAAGTTAAAAAAAAGTATGAAAAGAGGTGTGAAGAATTTTCTTTTTTGCCTACAAAGATAAACGATCAAAGTTGGGCCCTTTTTTATTGACCTAAATTCTATTGAAGAAAGGAACCAAAAACGTAAAAGGTTCCTCTCTTCAAACTTGTCAAAATATTATGGGCTTGTTGTTTTTTCAGGGAATCTATAAGAGGCTGTTTTTCCTCTATAGGTAGGAGAGCCCACCTTATATGATTGATAAAAAGAAGGAAATTTTTTCATTTTTTTGTGAAAAGAAAGTGCAAGTTCTTTTGCTTTTTCATCATAATCAGACTTGTTTTCCCAAACATTCCTTGGGTTAAGAAGGCTTTCTGGAACTCCACTTAAACTTTTTGGAATTTGGAGTCCAAAAATATCTTCCTCAACCATAGGAGTGTTTTTAAGATTATCTTTCTGGATGGCCCTAATGATCTGACGAGTGACTTTTATTGGAAACCTTTCACCAACTCCGTAAACACCACCAGTCCAACCTGTGTTGACTAACCAAACCTGAATGTTGTGCTTTTCAATAAACTTGCCAAGTAACTCAGCATATACACTTGGGTGCCTAAGCATAAAAGGAGCCCCGAAACATGGAGAAAAGGTTGCGGTTGGCTCTTTGACTCCAATTTCGGTACCTGCAACTTTCGCGGTATAGCCCAATACAAAATAGAACATGGCCTGCTCTTTTGTCAGCTTGGAAACAGGTGGTAATACACCGAAGGCATCAGCGCAAAGGAAGAAAATTTGTTTCGGTAGAGGGCCTTGAGATGAAGGCTTTATTCCTTCAATAAAGCTTAACGGGTAGCTCGACCGACCATTTTCTGAAAGGCTTTTATCGTCAAAGTCAACCTCCAGTGTTTTCTTATCTATGACAACATTTTCCAGCATATTTCCGAAGCGGTTTGATGCTTCCCAGATTCCTGGCTCCGCTTCTTTAGAAAGTTTAAAAGTTTTGGCATAGCAACCACCTTCAAAGTTGAAAAGTCCTTCATCATGGAGTGCGTGTTCATCATCTCCGATAAGAAGTCTTCCTTCATCTGTTGAAAGTGTTGTTTTTCCTGTTCCGGATAGGCCGAAGAAAACTGAGGGACCTTCTTTTTCGCCTTCATTCGCCCCCGCATGCATTGGGAGAATTCCTTGGTCAGGCAGTAAATAGTTTAAAACTGAAAACATAGATTTTTTAATTTCGCCCGCGTAGTAGGTTCCCATGATAATAGTGATTTTCTTTTCAAAGCATGTTGTAATAACCGTTTTTGAGCGGAGGTCTGAATAGTCTTCTGGATCGATTTCAAGACCAGGAACGTGGAGGATTGTGAAGTCCCTTTGATCAAACTCTCTCATTTTCTCTCTAAAAAGGTGATTTGAAAAAAGGGCAGCAGATGGTCTATTTGAGATGAGACGGGCCCCAATATTGTGGGTGGTGTGTGCTCCAACACTTCTCTCGGTAATAAAAAGGTTTTCTTGCTTGTTTAAATAATCGATAGCTTTAATTTTTAAAGATTCAAAGGTTTCCTCTGACATTTCATTAAGGGAGTTTTCCCACCATATCGTATGCTCTGTTTCTTTATTTTTAACAACGTACTTGTCTTTTGCTGCCCGACCGGTAAAAAAACCGGTTTCGACAACTAAAGAACCTGTTTTACTTAAAATCCCATGACCTAGCTCAACTGCTTTATTTATTAAAGTTTTATTGTCCGAGTTTAAAAAGGTATTTATTCCTTTTTCTTTAATGTTGAGACCAATGTCTGGATAATCGTTCATGGAAATTCCCCCTAAGAAACAGTTCATTTTTAATTAAATTAGTTAAATCTAACTAAAAGTACCTCTGCTCATTTGATATAATCAAGTTAAAAAGGGTGAAAGGCTCAGGTTTTTTAGTTTTAATTGCAGTGATCTAAAAGATTCTTTATAACTTCAATAGTGAAATAGAATTGTTCGGTTAGTCAAAGAGGTCAATTATTTTCGCATAGCTTTTTAATTTTATCGTATAAAATGTGTGCAGAAAACGGTTTTCCAATATAACCATTGACGCCAGCTTGAACCGCCAACACAACATTTCCTTGCTTTGTTTCATTTGTAATCATAAGAAACGGTACGTCTTTTATTTCATTTTCCATAGACCTTATTTCTTTAAGAAGATCTAGGCCTGTCATGCCAGGCATATTCCAGTCGGATATAATAAGATCAAAGTTAACACCTAGTTCAATCCCCGTTTTTATAAGGTTAAGTGCCTTTTGCCCGTCATGGGCTTCATTAAAATTGGTAAAGCCCAAAGAAATCAGGTGTTTTTTTAGAATCCTTCTCATTGTAACCATGTCGTCTACAATTAAGATTTTGAGGTCTTTTCTGACTTCTTCGCCCATTTTGGGTACTCCTTGAAGCTCAATCCATTTCCAGATAAACTCATCTTCGGCATATTTTCTGTTCCATTTAACTAATTTATTCCAATACTCATTTTTTTGGAGCGGTCATGAATTAGGGTTTTCTAGCTTTGCGTTATGGATATTTTTTTTTGATTTTGAGTTTTATTTACACTAGAAAGATATAGAAATAGAATGGGAAAAAATCCTTGCTGAGGGAGTAAGTAGATGGAAAGCCATAAAAATATCGGCCGGGTTGTTAAGGAGAAAAGATTGTCCTTGCCCAAGCAGGTCTCAGAAGTTGAACTTTCTAGGCGGTTAAATTGTGATGAAGGCTTTATCGGAGAAGTTGAGAAGGGTCTCCGTTCAATTCACCCCAAAATGATTAACTCTCTGTGTAAGGAGCTGGACGTTTTTCCTGAGGAGATCGTTGAGGCAATCCTGATGGACAAAAAGGAAAGTAATCGGCCTAGAATTGAAGACAAAGGATCCAGCAGAATAACTGGCAAAAAGTTTTCTGTCGATTTGAGTCAGTGACACAATTTCAAATTATTTATACTTTTGTTGATTAATAAGGGGAATTTGAACCAATGAATCAGGTAAGAGTTATTTTGAGTGTTGACTGGGAAGGTCGTGAATTAGACGAAAAAAACCTTGAGGCCATAAAAACGTTTAGAGATCAATTTCCTGAGGCTAAAACACTCCATTTCTTAAATGCTGCTTATTTCACAAAGGCCAACGTTAATCATGGTTTGGTTCAAAAGAAAATAACTTCTGTTTTGAAAAAAGGTGATGAGCACGGTCTTCATATTCACGGATGGCGAACTTTGTTTGAAAAGTCTGGGGTGAGCTATAAACCTGGACCAAGTTGGGTTCAAGATAAGGTGCTGCCTCTTGCAAAAATGAACCAGCAGTATGAGTCCGGTATGGACTTTGGTCACGACGTCCCAATTAGTGCCTACAGTGTTGAAGAATTGAGGAGCGTTGTGCGGTGTAGTCTCGACATATTTAAGAGGTACGACTTACGCCGCCCTAAAAGCTTTAGGGCGGGTGGGTGGATGGCCACAGAAGATGTACTTAAGGCAATTCAGTTAGAGGGTTTTCTTTTTGACAGTTCAGCTGTTCCTCCTTTTTTATTAAAGGATAAGAGAAAGTCCCCCATTCTTCACGATTGGCTGGATCAGATTTGGCCCGATATTACCGAAACCACCCAACCTTATGTCATATTAGGAGAAGGAGAGGATCAATTAATTCAACCACTGTGGGAGATTCCAGACAATGGTTGTCTTGCCGACTATATGACTGGTGATGAAATTTTTTGGGCATTTAAAAGAAATTGGGAAACTTTTAAAGACAAGAAGTGTATGGATGACACCATCAACTTATCTATTGGTTACCACCAGGAAACTGCTTCGAAATACATAGACCGCGTTGCTGATGGGCTTAAAAAGATTCAGCGTTTTTGTCAAAGAGAAAAAATAGAATGGAAGATTGAGCCTCTACCTAATGGAGGTTAAGGAATGACAGAATCTTCAGCTCTTACTCTTTCCGGCTTAAATGTAGGTTGGATTGGTACGGGGGTTATGGGGCTTTCCATGGCCAAAAGGCTTCAAAAAGAAAGAGTAAACCTCTTCGTCCATAATAGAACTAAGGAAAAGGCCAGAGATCTCTTAAATGAAGGTGCCGTTTGGGTAGATAGACCCTGTGACCTCATTGAAAAAGTTAATATAGTTTTTATGATGGTTGGGCTTCCTGAAGATGTTCATTCTTGCATCTTTGGTGGACACGGGTTTCTACAAAGTGAGAAAGAATTGTCAGGTAAAGTCGTTGTAGATATGACCACAAGTTCACCAAGCTTGGCCTTAAAAGTTGGGGGAATGCTTGGTCAAAGGGGTGCTCTCTCTTTGGATGCACCTGTTTCAGGTGGAGATATCGGAGCTGTTAATGGAACATTATCAATCATGGTTGGAGGAGATGAAGCGGCTTTTCACAAACTTAGGTATTTTTGGGAAATCTTGGGTAAAACCATTGTTTACCACGGTTCGTATGGGCTGGGTCAACATGCGAAAATGGTTAATCAAACCCTCATTGCAACAAATATGATTGGTGTTTCAGAGGCCCTTCTCTACGCATATAAGGTCGGGATGGATCCTTGGAAGGTTCTTGAGTCTGTGGAAAGTGGAGCGGCTGCAAGTTGGAGCTTATCTCAACTGGGGCGGCGGATTTTAAAGAAAGACTTTACACCAGGTTTTTACGTAGATCACTTTATCAAGGATATGGGGATTGCTCTCGAGGAGGCCAAAAAAATGGATTTGGGCCTTCCTGGTCTTTCCTTGGCCCATCAGCTTTATTTGGCCCTAAAAGACCAAGGAGGAGGTCAACTGGGGACACAGGCCCTTTATAAAGCTCTAGAGAGGATAAATAATATATCTTCCTAGAATCCCAGCCTTTTTCCGGTATTTTTTTCCAAGCCTCCCTTTAAGAGGTGGTTTCCATTAGTATGTTAATTGATAGGATGTTGGGGGAGACTCTACTTAGGGTCCTGTTAAAGGTAAAAAATATGATTGATAATGATATGAAGCTTTTTTCACTAGAAGAATTTAAGCAGATGAAAGAAGCATTTAAAGTTAATTTCATCAATTCTTTGAGTGGCTTTGAAAGTTCAAATCTTATTGGTACGATAAATGCTGAGAGCCAACCTAATTTGGGCCTTACTAGTGCATGCTTTCATTTGGGTGCAGACCCCGCCGTCATTGGTCTAGCGGTTTCACCTCTTCATGTAGAGCCTCAAACTATTAAAAACCTTATCGAACAAGACTCTTTCACGATAAACCATGTAGACAAGTCCCAATACAAAAAAAGGGAAAATCCCCACCTTTATTTTACTCATGACTTTTCTGATGTGAATCCCAATGCCTTCACTGAGTTTTACACTGGAAGCATCGAGGCCCCATATGCAGCGGAAGCTCTTATAAAAATTGGACTCCTTAAAAAAGAGTGTATCCCTATTAAAGAGACAAATTCTTATGTCTTAGTTGGGCTCATCCAAGAAGTTCTTCTTGATGAAACTCTTATTGGAGAAGATGGAAGAATAAATCCTGAACTTGTTGAGTCCCACCTAAGAAAAATCTAATTTTTAAAAAGATGACTTAACTTTTCATATTAGAAGAAGGAAGATGAAGTTGGCTTTAGCGCAACTTCCGATACCCGATGAAATGACTCCGTACTATACTTTTTTTTTTATTTGTCGATAGATCATGGAGAAAGATCTTTTTGAGATAAACGTTCTTATCATGGAAAAAGACAATGATTGAAAAATTTATGGATTTTATAAACTCTTATTCGATGGACAAGAAGCGGTATTGGGTTTTAAAAGATGTCTACGATGTTAAAAAGTTTGAGGTTTTTTGGGCCCCAAATAATAAATGGTCTCTTAAAGTAGATGGAAATGAAGATTGGTTGGCGGAAAATTTGGGGAAAGATGAATTTATAGAAAAGTTGAATGAAAACAAATGCGACATAGCGCATCTTGAAGGTCAAATGAAAGGAGATATCCTCTCTCAGAGTCTCTATGCGAAAATAGTGGTTGACAAGACAAAAGACTTGTTGGGTCAAGAAGAAATGGATAAAGCTGACGATGACTTTAAAGAGTTTAATAAAACACTCATTAGCACTGTTGAGAAACTGCTTAAAAAGCCAAAGCTAAAGCTTGTTAAGCATGATGAATAAAGTTTATTGAGATGCTTTGAGTCTTTTCCTCGATAGAATTTCTTTAGATGTTCTTTGCCAAAGTTACTTGCATAACCATTCATTTATGCTATATTGGCGCCTTCAAAAATTATAAAAAGGAAGGGCGTTAAGATGGCGGCGAAAAAAGGAAAAGGGAAAAGAAGTAAAGGTCCAAGAGTGACTGTGACCCTTGAATGTACTGAAGCGAGAAAAGAAGGAAATTCACCTTCTAGATATACGACTACAAAAAACAAGAAAACAACTCCCGAACGTATTGAAATGAAAAAATACAATCCATTTTTAAGACGTCATACGTTGCATAAAGAAATTAAGTAAGGGTATTATCACACAAGGTTAAAACTTTTAAGGAGATATTTTTAATGGCGAGGTTATCTAAAGTTGTTGCTAATGAGAAGAAAGCTAAACTTGTCGCTAAGTACAAAGATCGTAGAATTGAGCTCAGAAAGAAGTCTAAAGACATGACTTTGAGTGATGAGGAAAGAGCTGAAGCCCGTTATAAGCTTTCTAAGCTTCCTAGAAACTCTGCAGAGGTTCGTCATAGAAACCGTTGTGGTTTGACAGGAAGACCGCGTGCTTATTACAGAAGATTTAACCTTTCTAGAATCGCTTTTAGAGAGCTTGCGTTGCAGGGAATGATTCCTGGTGTGACAAAATCAAGCTGGTGATTCTTAAAGAATAAGCCACTTTTTATATAATAATAAATTTAGAGGGAAGCGATATTGAAAAGTGCTTCCCTCTTTTTATTTGGACCTGCTAGACAGACTTTGGCTTTCTGAGGTTGCTTTGCTCCCTCTCCTTTTCCTCTGCTGCTGCAATTGAGAGCCTTGCCCATGGAACTTTTTCTAATCTCTTTTTTTCTATTGGCTCATCAGTCTCTTCGCAAAAACCATAAGACCCATTCTCTATTCTAAGAAGTGCAGACTCGATTTCTCTTAGCCTTGCTAACTCTCTTTCTCTTAACCCAAAAGTAACATTTTGATTAATGTAGGTCTGAGCTTGGTCGCCGTCTTCTACAATTTCATCTGAAGGAATATGAAGGTCTTCTGTGGATTTGTATTTAATTGCATTGAGTAGATCATTCCTAAGCTTAAGAAGGTATTCTTTTTGCCTAACTATAAAACCTGTATCTTCCATGACAGTCATCCTTAACCTCACTTTGAAAAACAATTTTAATTTTTACCTTTCGGCAGCCTCCATAGAAATCCCTATTATAAAAGAACCGCTTACCAAGTGTTCGAAGTCCCTGAGGTAGGTGCATCCACTTGATATAATTGAGCCCAAAACTTTCGTCTTAACATTTGGCCATTTATTTTTTTGATTGTAAAGACTAAAGATTTAAGTTAAGTTTTCTGGGCCGTAAAACTTAACACGATGTATTAGTAAGAAGGCTTACCAGTTTTTTTTAAAAAGGTGTCAAATTTTGGGAAAGAAAAACATGTTTGCTATTAGCCCCCTTCGAGAGAATGATTTTCCTGGTTGGTACCAGCAAGTTATTAAAGCTTCTGATTTGGCAGAAAATTCTCCAGTGCGTGGTTGTATGGTAATTAAGCCTTGGGGATACGGCCTTTGGGAAAATATTCAGTCCCTCCTTGATAAAATGATAAAAGATACAGGGCATGAGAACGCTTACTTTCCACTTTTTATTCCATTGAGCTTTTTAGAAAAAGAAGCAAAGCATGTTGAGGGTTTTGCTAAAGAGTGCGCCGTGGTTACTCATCATAGGTTAGAAGAAAATGATGGGAAGTTGGTTCCGACGGGAGAGTTAGAAGAGCCTTTGGTTGTAAGGCCAACATCCGAAACAATAATTGGTGAGTCATTTTCAAAATGGGTGAACTCTTATCGTGACCTACCCCTTCTCATAAACCAATGGGCCAATGTTGTCAGATGGGAAATGAGGCCAAGAATTTTTCTGAGAACTGCTGAGTTTTTATGGCAAGAAGGGCATACCGTTCATAGTACAGAAGAGGAAGCTATTGAAGAAACTCTCAAAATGCTAAAAGTATATAAGGACTTTGCTGAAAATGAATTAGCTTTACCTGTTATTCCGGGGGAAAAAAGTGAGGGAGAGAGGTTTCCTGGAGCGACTCATACCTTTACGATTGAAGCGATGATGCAAGATGGGAAGGCTTTACAGGCAGGGACATCACATTTTTTAGGACAAAATTTTTCTAAAAGTTCTAACATTCAATTTAGTAATAAAAACGGTGATATGGAATATGCGTATACCACGAGCTGGGGAGTTTCCACTCGTCTAATTGGGGGAATGATTATGGTTCATGGAGATGACGATGGGATGAGAGTTCCTCCTAGAGTTGCTCCTCAACATATTGTTATTCTTCCTATTACTCCTGGTAAAGACCCGACCAAAGATGAGGCCGTTTTAGAGTGTGCTCAAAAACTCTCTAAGGACTTACAAAGCCAGTTTTACAGTGGACGCGAAATCAGAGTACGCGTTGACAAGAGAGATAAGGGTGGCGGAGAAAAAAACTGGGAATGGATAAAAAAGGGGATTCCTCTAAGGGTGGAAATTGGTCCTAGAGATCTTGAAAATGGTAATGTTATGGTGGCCAGAAGAGATAAGGCCCATAAGGATAAGCACAAAATGTCTTTTGAGGAACTGAATGAAAAGGTGCCTCAACTATTAGAAGAAATACAAAATAATTATTTTCAGCAAGCAAAGAATTTTAGAGACAGTAATATAGAAACTGGTTTAAAGACCAAAGAAGAGTTTGAGTCCTATTTTCAAAAAAAAGAAGGCAAGGTTGGGTTTGTTAGGGCCAAGTGGTGTGGTGACTCTAAGACGGAAGAAGAGCTAAAAAAGCTCAAGGTGTCGATTCGTTGTTTACCAGAAGATCAGAATGGAAAAATTGGAAAATGCATTCTTACAGGTAAAGAGGCAACTATAGAAGCTCTTTTTGGGCGCTCTTACTAGAATATAAAAGAGGGGCTTAAATCTTAAGCCCCCTTAAATTGTTATGAATTTTAACAAGAAGATAAAAGAGTTTATCTTTAGGTAACCGTTTTTGAGCCTTTATCTCTTTTTTGGGCGGCAATAATGACTTTTTTGATCGCTTCTTTTGTAAAGGTGTGATCATAGGGTTTTCCGATAATTGTATTAAGAGGATTGTCCAATTTGAAACTGTCTAATTCTTGGTGATCCTCAGGTCTTTCTGCTGAAAAGAGAAAAAATGGTATATTTTCGTTTCCAAGGTTAAAGGTGTAGATTCCTCCACCATTGACTCCACCATCTCCAAGATCAGGAAAATTGTAATCAGCTATGATAAGACCAATATCCTTTTCTCCTTCGAGGCAATTAATGGCCTCCATTCCAGTACTGGCTTCAAGAACGCTGATGTCGAAGTTTTCTACAATAAACTCAGTGATGATTTCTCTTACATCTTCTTCATCATCCACGACCAATATTTTCATATTTTGCCTCCTGAGATAACTTAGGGCCTGACTGTTAGTTCATCTCATTTTAACACAAATTCAAAATAGCAAACCGCTTTTTTTCGTTTGGAAAAAATGGCTATTCCTACGCTATTTTTTTGAGAGGTTTTGTTGGTTTTTTGCTTAAGGATCATCTAAAAAGCTATTGTGGATTTAAACGAGTAACTAAATTAACCCTAACTTCTTTTTAAGGTCATCTTGAGTGATGTCTCCATCTTGTACCGCTTTTTGAACAGTGACCATGGCTTTCTTATAGTCATCAAGATGCGGAGCGTTTACAAGGGAGAAATCAATATGTTTTTGATTATCTAGATGTGAGTATTTGACAGCATTTTTTAATAATGAAACAGCTTTTTCAAATTTTTCGTTCATTGCCGAAATCCTCTATCCTATGGGGTAATGGAGTCGCTACAGTATGCCAAACTTTACCAAATATCTCAATAAAGAGTTGCACGTTTTCCCTCTTTTAAAAACAGAGAAATATGTTCTTTCCATTCCTGCCACTTGAGTTTCCCTAAGCTATCTTCATCTAATAGGAGGTGGTTTATATGTTTTATGGTGGTGGCGTTTTTGTTTTCAATTTCTATGAGCTTAACCCATGTTTGCTCCTTGGGCATTTTTCTGAATAATTTGATGATGCTTTTTGCGTCAACAAGTTCATCCTTGGGGTTTAGTAGAGTAAGTATTTTTGGAAGTCCAAATGATTTAGGGCCAAGGAAGTCAATACTATGATTCTCATCGAGGAGCTCAAAAAAGGCCTTATAAGAGGAAACGGATGTTCCATTTTGTGATCTATAAAGCTTTATATTTGAACTAGGAATCATCCAATCTGATGGGAGCATTTTAAATAGGTGAGAAAGCCACGAAAGCTCTGGCTTAACCTTAATGGCAGGAGAAATAAAAATGGCCCTCTCTACCATGTTATCTTGTTGTAAGCTTTTTATTCTCTTAAAGAGGTCAAGAAATAATAGGCAGCCCATCGAGTAACAACTAATATTTAAAGGGACCTTTAAATATTGGCTTTTTAAGAGAGCTAAGCAATAGAGTAGGTCAACATCTTCCCTCCATTGGGATACCGTTACATTTTGACCCTCTTTCAGGCTTCCTCTATGACCCCTAAGTGATCCCCGCAAGGTGGCATGGCCTAGCGTAGAAAGGTGGAGCGCCAGGGCGTTCATAGTGCTTGGTTTGTTGTTGAGGCCATGAATAAGAAGGGAGACTCCTTTGTAGGGCCTTTGGGAGCTAAACCATTGATTTAACTCTGTTAAATCGTATTTATAAGGGCCAATAGCTTTATTAAGATTTTTGAGTATTTGTTTTTGGTTGGTCAAAGGGCAGGGTAGAGTATCACCATGGACCAATGACAAGTTTGCAGGAAAAACAAATGAAATGATAAAAAGCTTACCAACATAGAAAAAGACAACCCTTTTTATTATGCTTAACATGATTTCGTTCCCACTCCGCATTATCCGCTAAAAGTATTGGACTAATGAATAAATCTTGGGAATACTTTCAGGCCAATTTCACTGAATATTTTAAACTTACGCTAAGAGAAAAAGTTATGATTAAAAGTAAAAAGAGGCAAGTTTTTGTTGTAGGAGGAACTCACGGAAATGAATTTACCGGAGTTTATTTGATTAAAAAGTTAAAGTCTTTAGGTTTGAAAGAAAATTATAAAAATATTAGTCCCTTTTTTGAGCTTGGAAATGAAGAGGCTTTTAAGCTAAACAAAAGATATGTTGATCATGATCTGAATCGGTGCTTTTCAAAAGATTTTCTTCTAGCTGCTAAAAAAAAGTTTGATGAAAAAGGAGAAAATTTCCTTGAACACGAGGAGAAGCTCGCTTTAGATTTGGACAAAAAGTTTAAAGAAGTGCGTGCAGACTTTATTATTGACCTTCATACAACGACTTCCCAAATGGGTCCCACAATAATTCTTTCCCATAAAGATGATCTGTCTCTGATTGTCGCATCTCACCTTAAAAAGGTGTTTCCGAGTTTAAAAATTATTTGTGAGTTCAAGGAGCTTGAAGATAACTACTGTCTTTTTACTCAGGCAAAGTCAGGAATTCTTTTAGAGTTTGGACCTGTTCCTCAAGGAGTATTAAAGTCAGAGCTATTTCTACTAATGGAAAAAGTGGTCCGAGAAACACTTTCATTTTTAGAAAATGTTGAAGAGGTTGATCTTAATTCTTACAAAATGGAAGAACTTGAAACATTTCATGTACTAGAAAGCTTAGATTATCCAAGGGACGAAGATGGTGGACTTAAAGGGATGATTCATCCTGAGAGAGAAGGCAAGGATTTTGAGCCAATTAAGGATGGAGGGCCACTATTTATTTGTTTTGATGGAGAAACGATTCACTGGAAAGGGCCTACTGTTTGGCCAATTTTTATGAATGAAGCTGCCTATTATGAAAAATCTGTGGCGATGGTTTTAACTTCAAAGCAAAATGGTTTTTAACTCAATTATTTTAAAGTAAGGACTCCAAGGGATTCTGTCCCATGGCGTTCTTCTTTGAAAATAACAGCTTTTTTATCACTATATTTTGATTTATTTTCTTTAAGTTTTTTATGAAATTGAGAATTAAAGGCTTCCTTTACGATCTCAGCTTTTTTAAAAGGCTCATTTAGTGAGAGGTTTAAGAACTTGTAAAAAAGGTTTTTTATACTTTTTGGAACATTGTAATCTTTTTCGGAAGAAACAGAGGGTGGTTTAATTATAACAAATTGTTCTGTAACACCTTCGAGTATTGCGGGATGAATTCTTTGCATCATTCCAAAAGAATAGCCAGCTTCAAGTTTTCGATAAAGGTAACGAACTAGTTGTGGTTTAAGCTTTTGAGAGCTTTCAGAGTTTGGATAGAGCTTTTTATAAGACTTTTTTTCGCTTTGTAAATTTTTAGGGTTGGTATTATAAAGTTCCAATTTGATACCGTCTGCTATAGGCCCTCTCCATTGATGAGGAGGAGTCTTAATGTTTGTTATTTTTAGGGACCATGATGGTGGAAGATTTATTTTTAGTTTTTCAATAGAGAATGAACTACTTTTTTTAGGATCTTCTTTGTACTGACAGGAGGAAATAAAAAAAGTAATAAATGAGAGGATGAAAGTCAACAGTATAGAGTTTTTTTTCATCAAAGACTCCCTTTAAAAAAGTAATATTCAAAAAATACTCGGTTTTTTTAGATCATAGTTGAATGATCCTGACGTTGACAAATACCTTCCTTTTAAAAATTCGAAAAAATTTTAAGTTTGAAAGAAAATATTAGGTTTATAGACTAAAAACTTGGTCTAAAATTTAATAGTATGAGTTTAAGATGAAAAGCTTTCATGGAAGAAAGTTCTTGTCTTCGGAGTAAAGTTAAAAAAGGCTTTGAATGGATTCATTTAAAAGGTCTTGGCCAATAATTCTTTTTATTCTTTTTTCAAGTTGTATCATGAGTGATCTGGAGTTGGCACAAGAGTCAAATAAAAAGAACCCTTTTAGGGAACTTTCTTTGGGTAAAGTTATTTATGGTGCTGATAATCGTTATGACGTTTTTGATTATCCTAAAGAAAAATTTCAGAAATTTGCTCGTTCTACAGCGGCTCAAATATCAAAAGACCTTCTTAGTAAAGAAGGGGGATTTTTTTCTTTAACTTCTAAAAAACTTTTTGAAAATGGTATTTGTAAAAAGGAGAGGTTTTCAGAACAACCTTCTCCTGCAAATTGTTCAGGCTTTTTAATTAGAGAGGACCTTCTTGTTACAGCAGGACACTGTGTGCAAAGTGAGGAAGATTGCTTTGATTACCACTGGGTCTTTGGGTTTAAAAAAAACTCAAAAAACCAAGTAGTAAAAGAGTTTCCCTTTGAGGATGTCTATTTTTGCCAAAAAGTTATTGTCGCTAAATATGACCCTTTGGAAAAAATAGATTACGCTCTTATAAAGCTCGATAGACCAGTTCAAATGAGAGAACCACTTCCTTTTAGAAAAAAGGGAAAGATTGAGGATCAGTCGGAACTGGTTGTTATAGGTCATCCTTCAGGGCTTCCCACCAAAATTGCTGATAATGCAAGGGTGAGGGAAAATGGAGACCCTCTTTTTTTTAATGCAAACTTGGATACTTTTCAGGGGAATTCAGGTTCTCCAGTGTTTAATAAAGAAACAGGTCTTGTTGAAGGAATTCTTGTTAGAGGCGATACAGATTATATAACCGAGGATTCCTGCATGGTGATTAAGCATTGTGATAATGCTGGTTGCAGGGGGGAGGATGTTACGAGGATAACTCTTCTTAGAGATATTGATGAAATTATCGACTCCAGCTTTAAAAGAAAATACGCTCTCGAGGGTCACTCTAAAGTAGAGGTCATGGACTTATCTCTGGAGTTACCAAGCAAGGGAAGCTTTGAGTACCATTTCCTTTTGAAAGCAAATGAACCGATTAAATCTATAAAGCTCTCAATTGAAGTGTTTCATCCTATGATCCCAGAGTTAAAAATTTACCTTATTCATCCTTCGGGAAAGGAAGTTTTGTTAAATGATTACCCGAAAAATTTCAGCTATTTGGTCTGGGAAAGAAAACTTTTTGAAGAAAAGGGGTCATATGGACCACTGGAGCCTTTCCTAAGCCTTCGTGCCCAGGGAATATGGACTTTAAAAATTGTAGACGGAGTTCCATTTGATAAAGGTTCTTTAGAGGCTTTTTCTTTTTCTATTAATGATGAATTTTAATGAAAGAAATAACAGATTATTCTAAAGACCCTTCACCTTGACCTTCACCTTCGCCTTCACCTTCTTCATTTTGTTCAATTAACTCTCTTTTTGTTGTTGTCACTGACCTGAGCTCTTGCCTATCTTGCTCACTTAGTCCCTTGAAAAAGATATCGGTTTCATACTGATCTGGACCTTTTTTCTCTTGAAAGATGACTGAACCTTTTAATTTCACGTTATGCTTAAAAAAGCCTTCCAAATAAGTTGAATGAAAAGTAAGATTTGTTCCATCGGCAATTTGAAAGGCGCACTCAAACTTAGCATTTGTCTCTGAAAGTTCCAGGAGAGTGGAAGGCTCAGCATCGGGGTACTCTTCTATGGTAATGGGAATTTGGGTTCTTAGCACTGCAAACAACTGCTCATCTTGATGGCCCATGAGCCGGTGAATTTTTTGAACCATGATAGCTTCGTCTATGGGCTTTGTGATGTAGTCATCGGCACCGGCTTGAAGTGCAAGTTCAATTTGTCTAGGGTCTTGCTTTGCCGTGCAGAAAACAACTTTAAGAAGAGGGAAGTCATCATCGCTGTCCATAACATTTTCTGCTTCAGGGTTTTCTCCGTCAGTATTTTCTGGTGACTGGTTTTCTCTTAGCTGGTTTTTTTCAATACGGTTTAAAAGGAGTTTCATCGTTTGGATACCGTTCATGACCGGCATCATAACATCCAAAATGATGAGTTTTATTTCTTTGTTTTCCCCGATAACTTCAAGTGCTTCCATACCATTTGACGCTGCCAGAACATCATAACCTGCTTTTTTCAGCTTCAAAATCAACAATAGCCTAATATCAGCACTGTCATCAACGATGAGAATTTTTCCTTTTTTTGATTTCTCGGTCATAATTTTCTCTTTTTTTTCTCCTCTCTGCCTTTCTTTTTAGCACTTAGTTCCATTTTAGTATGGAACCCAATGGCCAAAAAGAGGAAAATTTTGAAAAAGATCTTTTTATTCTAATAAAGATACCTTAGTATCCCCCGAAAAAACAAATACCTGGGAGAATACGAATTGAGTCAGCTGCTAAGTTCCAAGAAATTGTGCCTGCCCTTTCTGTCTTTTTTTGCCTTTTTTATGGCTTCTTCCCCCCTTTTGAAAGCCTTTTCAGCAGAGGAGTCTTGCAAAAATGGCACAAAAATTTTGAGTGATTTTGATGACACAATAAAGACCTACCCGTCCAAAAAAATATCAGTGATGGGATATAATGCCCTTTTCAAAAAGCATATTAATGCTGGCTTTGATATTCTTTATAGGGGAATGACTGGGCAAAAAGCCGGCTCTTTTTGTGAAGAAGAATTTCGTTTAACGGTGATCAGTGCTTCTCCCAGCTTTCTTTACCCTATGGTTCAAAGTCTTTTAAAGCACCATCAATTTCCAAAGCATAAAATTTTTCTTCGACCTTTGGGGAAAGAAAGCCGCCTTTTTAAGAGAGAGGTATTCGAAAGGATTTTGGAAGATGAAGAAGGCCCTTTTGTTCTAATTGGAGACGATGTCAATGAAGATCCTGCTATTTATCATGAATTAAGAAAAAAATTTCCTGAAAAAGTTAAAGAAATCTATATTCATAATGTTGAAAATAAAAACTTTTTTAGTGGTCAAAGAAGCTATTGGACTGCCTTTGATCTTGGCTTAATGGAGCATGAAAGGGGACGTATTTCAACTAAGACTTTGCTAAGAATTGGAAAAGAAGTGTTAAAATCTTCCCCTTGGAAAGTACTTCCGCCCTATGGAAATTGCCCTCCTTCGGGTTTTTTGAAAAAACCATTTGTCCAAAATGAATATATTCTAAAATTGGCCAAAAAAATTGATTTAAGGATTCAGGAAATTTGCAAAGTACGGTAGATTTTACGATTCTTTTTTGCCTTTAAGAGCTTTGAATAAACACTTCTGTACTTCTTTTTTAATATTGAATTTTACTGTTTCAGTAATGCTTTTGAAGGCCAGTCCGATTTGAATTTTATTTTGTCCGTATTCTTCATCAGCTTCACCATTATATTGAACAATAACGAGCTCAATTGCATAGTTTTTGCCATTGAACTCTAAAAAAACGTCTCTAAACTTCTTATTTACACTAAAAACATCTCTTTTATCCAGGTTGCAGATGATTCCAATTCCACCCTCTGAAATATTGAAGCAATTAAAGTGGAAGTCCTTCTGTCTATTGACTTTGAATATAAGGCTTTCAGTAAACTCCTCAGGGATTCTTAAGTGCTTTCTCTTATCGAACCTAAACACTTTATTTCCAATAGTAAAAAGGAAAAGGCCTTTTTCTCCTGGTTGAATTGTGCCAGTTGAAAAAAACTCTCTATCTTCAGCTTCAAAATTAATCAGGCATTCTTTGTTTAAAAGTGATGTCTCATTGAGGCTAGGTCTCAAAATAAACCTATTTTGATCTTCTTGGAAATCTGTAATATAAAAAAGTTCTCTGATATTATCGGCTTGTTCCCAAATATGGGCCTCTGACTTTTCCTCTGAAGCGAGCCTGAGTTTTTCTTTCATGTCGTTTTCTGAAAGTACCTTAAAAAGATTTTTCTTTTTTTTCATGATCTTTTTCCTTCTTTCCTCTTTAAAAAATTCATGAACAGGATAATACCGATGTTTTCTTATATTAAATTCTAATTTATAAGAAAATAACTTGCAAATGAGGGCATTAAAAGAAAGATTTCCAAAGGTTTATAAGCTCATTAAGGTCTTTAGCTAGCTCTTTGTTTCTGTTTAGAATTTTTTCCTTTTTGTCCTTAAATTCTTGAAAATGAGTTTTCTTAGGTTCTTTACTGAAAGATAAGCTGGATAAATCGTATTTTGAATCACCGGCATGGTTTATGCTCAGATCAAGTATGTCTTTAAGTTCATAAAGTCCATTTAGGAATGGGTCTTCAGGTCTAGAGCTTTCTGTTTTGGTTCCTTCTGTTTTTAGGTTTTCAATTTTAAGCTGGAGGCTGTCATTTTCAAGCGAGACGCTGGATGAAGAAGAAGTGCCAGAAGCCGATTTGCCGGGGGCCATGGTAAAGGTAAACATTTGCTTCCCTGCTTTTATTATATCTCCTTCTTTAAGGGGCGTTTTCTTCTCTGGACTTAGATCAACTTCATTAAGGAACGTTTTGTTGAAAGAATTTAGATCAGAAAGGTAGACTTTTTGTCCAATAATGAGGGTTTGGAAGTGTTTGCCACTCACAAGCTGATCAGGAAGTGCCATATCACAGTCTTTTTTTCTTCCAAAAATCATTTCATGTTTAATTGATATTGTTTCTTCTTCTCCAGAATCTTTTGTCCATATGAGGAAAAACTCTTTCTTTGCCATAATTTACAGACCTTTTTGACGGTAAAAGTGTTAAGTTATCTTCTAGTATCTGTAGAGTAGTATAGATTCCCTTTGATCTAAAAATTGAGGCCAGTCTTTTTCTTCAATGGCCTTTAAATCTTCCCAAGAACGTTTTTCCTCGATCCACTCTCTAATCTGATGAGTGCCATTTATCATATCAATTGCAGGCCTTTCAAACTCATACTCATAGGGACTTTTGTTCCATTGAAAGTCCGACCCCAGTTCATGGTAAAGCTCATGACATAAGACTTGTCCCAATGTCCAAGGTCTAAACGTTTGAAGATTGGTAGGATGAATTTGAAACCCCCCACAAGTTTTTTGTGCATGCTTTTGAAAGGTAGGTCTGAAATACAGTGGCCTTAGGTTAAATCCAGAGAGTCCCAAAAGATCGCATTTTTTGAGGAAGCTTTCTTTAAAAGAGTAGGGCTCCAGATTAGGGTGGCCTATAATTTCTAAGCTTCTGGTTGTTCCTCTTCCTTCTGAAATAAAGGTTCCTTCGAAAAGTACCGTTCCAATGAATGTAAAAGCACTTTCCCAAGTCGGTAGGTTGGGTGAGGGGAGGACCCACGGAAGGTCCGTCTCGTTAAAAGTCATGGACCTCTTCCAGCCCTCCATTTGGATGACGTTAAGAGAACATCGACCTTCACCATGAGCTTGGCAGAAATTGGCAACCTCTCCCATAGTGAGGCCATGCCTCATTGGAAACGGAAAGTGACCAACAAAAGATTTATAGGAGGGTCCTAAAATATTTCCTTCAATAATGTTTCCGCCAACAGGGTTAGGCCGGTCAAGAACGACGACTTCGATATCTTTCTTTCCACAGGCTTCCATGAGTAGACCTAAAGTGGATATATAGGTATAGACTCGAGTTCCTACGTCTTGTAGGTCAACAATCAGAGTATCTATACCCTCTAGCATTTCATCTGTTGGTATACGCGTTTCTGAATAGAGGCTATACACTGGTAATTTGAAATGAGGATGGATAAAGTCCTTAGTTTCAACCATGTTGTCTTGAACGTCTGTTATAAGTCCATGCTGAGGTCCAAAGAGTTTTTTAAGCCTCTGTCCAAAAATTGATTTTGTTATTTCAATAGCATGATTAAAACCCTTATCAATAGAAGCGTTGTGACATAGAAGGCCTATATTCCCCTTGATTTTTTTTTGTAAGTTTTTTTCTATTTTTAATAACTCAAGCCCTGTATGGATTCTTGTCATGTGTTCCTCTTAGAAGCTAATCATTTACTCATAAAAAATTAAGTCAAATTTTATGGAAATCAGTTTATTGTACCTTGTAAAGAGACAGTGACAAGCTAAATAAGGGTTTTTCAAGTTAGGACAATGTAATTGGTCAAACTCAATGCCTCGCTATAGACACAGGATGGTTTTACCAGAAGCCTTTTTAGGTTATATGATGAGGAAATTTTTAGATAAGGGGGGATTGCCAAATGAAAGCTTACTTGAATTTAATGAAAGATATTCTTGAGAATGGAGAGCTTAAAGAAGATAGAACAAAGGTTGGAACACTTAACGTGTTTGGAAGGCAAATGCGCTTTGATTTATCGGAAGGCTTCCCTCTTTTGACGACTAAGAAGCTACACTTAAAATCAATTATTGTGGAGCTTCTTTGGTTTTTAAAAGGCGATACTAATGTTCAATTTTTGAAAGAGAATGGTTGTAATATTTGGAACGAATGGTGCGATGAAAATGGGGACCTGGGTCCTATTTATGGAAAGCAATGGAGATCTTGGGAATCCACTGATGGTCATGTTATTGATCAATTGGGACGTGTTATAGAGGAGATACAATCCAACCCATCTTCGAGAAGACTTGTGGTAAGTGCATGGAACCCAGGGGATTTAGAAAAGATGGCCTTGCCTCCTTGCCATTGTCTTTTTCAGTTTTTTGTTTCCAATGGTCGCTTGTCCTGTCAGCTCTATCAGAGAAGCTGCGATGTGTTTTTAGGTTTGCCATTTAATATCGCTTCCTATTCATTGCTCACACATATGGTTGCAGCTCAATGCGGGTTAGATGTTGGAGAGTTTGTTTGGACTGGAGGTGATGTTCACCTTTATACGAACCATTTGGATCAGGTAAAACTCCAATTGAAAAGAGAGACTAGGGGCTTACCTAGGCTAGTTTTTAGGAGAAGGCCCTCCTCAATTTTTGACCATAAATACGAGGATTTTTCTTTTGAAAATTATTTACCTCATCCGCATATAAAAGCAGAAGTCGCGGTTTGATTACTTTATTATGCTTTTTGTTTAAGAAAAGGAGTAAGAATGAAGATTTCATTGATTGCGGCAATTGACGAAAATAGAGGTCTAGGAAAAGGGAATGAGCTTTTGTGGAGGATTCCTGAAGATCTGAAAAACTTTAAAAAATTAACGATGGGTCATTATGTCCTCTTGGGACGGAAAACTTATGAGTCCATTGGAAGGCCTTTACCTGGAAGAACCCTTCTTGTTTTGACGAGAAAAAAAGAGGAGGATCGTTTATCCTTACATTCAAGTGTTATACCGGTTTTTAGCATTCAAGAGGCACTGGAATTGGCCAGTAAAAATGATGAAAAAGAACTGATGGTCGCAGGTGGAGCTCAAGTCTACGAGCAGCTTATTTCTTTTGCTCAAACACTTTATCTGACAAGGATTAAGGGTAAAAAAGAAGCCGATGCCTTTTTCCCAAGCTTTGAAAATGAAGGAAAGCCTTTATGGGTAAGAAAGGAGTCAAAAGATTATGGAGGAGGGTCTTCTTGGCCTTCTTGGTCCTATCAAGTTTTTAAAAAGGTCTAAAGGAAAGCTAAACGCGTTCGCTTGGAGGGCCTTCAATTTCAAGGAAGGCCGAGTTCTTTTCATTTTCCCTAACTTCTACTTTGGTAACCCATGCCCTTCCATTAGTCATTTCGTCTATCATTTTGCTGACATGATCATAAACAAATTGAGCTGTTCCTTCCATTCCTGCATTGGGCAATTGACGCAGTTGGATGACTCCTTCCTTATCTAATTGTTTAAAATGATCGAGTGCAGGATCGTCGTGGGAAGCAAGGAAAGTGTGGTCAAACATATGAGATAGCCAGATCTTTATTTCTTTGAGGCCCCCAAAGTCGACAACCCAGCCTTCTTTCGTTAGTTCTTTACAAGCGAACTCAAAGTAAAAATCACGGCTATACCCGTGGACAAAACGACAATGACTCTCAGCTTTCCATTGTCTATGGGTACAGGGGTAGCCCCTCAATAGTTTTGTCGATGTAAACTTTGGCATAAAGGTTTACTCCCTTCAGTAAGTCTTTTTGAAAAAATGCGAAGCAGTGTATTCTTATCATTGCTTTATTGCATTACGTTTCTACCCCAAGGCTTGAGGTTTGGAAAGGTTGTGTAAGTCTTGTCGCGACCTTTTTCACAAGATAATGCCTCATTTTTTTAAGGGGGTTGATCTCATTAGGACAGATTGTTAATGTAGCTTCGTTTTGATAGAGCAGAGCGTTTATGAGGTGGAATGAAAAAGATAGGTTTATTTGACTCTGGAATAGGTGGTTTTAGTATCCTTAAGGACCTTATGGGCCTTAATCCAAGCCTCTCTTTTTATTATATTGCTGATGAGGCTTTTTTGCCTTACGGGGAAAAGTCAGAAGAGTTTATACGCAAACGCTGTGAAAAAGTTGTGGAGGTCCTCATCGAAAAAGATGTAGACCTTATTGTTGTTGCCTGTAATACAGCGACTGCCTTGGGGATACAGTCACTTCGAGAGCGTTTTTGCGGTATGCCCTTTGTTGGTGTTGAGCCTTATCTTAATATTGTTAACCAGGGAGAGGTTCTTTCATCTGGGTGTAAAACTCTTAAACCGAGACGTTTGGCCGCTCTTATTACACCTTCAACCAAAGTCTCACCTCGCTTTGTGGAGCTTAAAAAACGAGTTGACCCGAAGGGAGAAATTAGTATTTTTGACTGTAAAAACCTGGCGAATATTGTTGAGGAGCTTTATTCAAGAGGGAATAGCCGTGAATTAGAGAGGAAGCTTCGTTTGGAGTTAGGGCCGTTAAAAGGTTTGGGCTTTACTCATGTTATTTTGGGTTGCACTCATTACCCTCTAGTTCAATCCTTTATCGAAAACGAATTGGGTTGTCAGTGCATATCTCCGGGCCCTTACGTGGCCAAAAGAGTGGAACATTTGCTTGATGGAGTAACCTTAAAAAAAAGCGGGTCCTGTGTTGCAAGGAGTGGAAACTCTACCTTTCAATTTTTGTCTACAAAAAGTGGTGCATGGGACTTAAGAAAGTTCAGTGATTTTACCTTACTAAGCTAATATTTAATTTCAAAAACTAAGAGAGCATATACATTTTGGTCAAAGTTGTCTGTGTGTGAGCTCGTGACAAAAAACCTTGTTCGTGTTTAAATCCACCGGTTCTTGATTCTTTGAATAGGGAGATATTATGGCAAAGATAGAAAAAATACAGGCCCGACAAATTCTTGACTCTAGGGGAAACCCGACCATTGAGGTTGATGTTGTAACAGACAAGGGCTTTTTGGGAAGAGCTGCAGTTCCTTCAGGAGCCTCAACAGGAAGTCGTGAAGCATTGGAGTTAAGGGACAAAGACTCTTCTTATTATTTAGGTAAGTCCGTAAGAAAAGCTGTCGGTCATATTCGTGAGGAGATAACTCCTCTCTTGCAGGGTAAAGATGTTTATGATCAAGAGGCGATAGACAATCTTATGATTGAAAAGGACGGAACGGAAAATAAATCTAACTTAGGTGCTAATTCAATGTTGGCCGTTAGTATGGCCGTCTGCCGAGCAGCATCCTTAGAAGCACAAAAACCTTTATTTCAATACCTCCACGAATCCCTAAAGGTTCCTACACCGGAGGGGCAATTATTACTGCCATCACCTCTTATGAATATCATAAATGGGGGCTCTCATGCTTCAAACAATCTTGATATCCAAGAATTTATGATCTTGCCTCATCTAAAATCTTCTTTTTCTGAAAACTTGAGAGCAGGGGTCGAAATTTTTCATCACTTGAAAAAAGTTCTCACAGAAAAGAAATACTCTACTAATGTAGGTGATGAGGGAGGATTTGCTCCAAACTTAGGCTCTCATGAAGAAGCTCTTGATTTGATTCTCGTGGCCATTGAAAAAGCTGGTTATAAACCTGGTGAGCAAATATCTTTAAGCCTAGATGCAGCTGCAAGCGAATTTTTTAAAGAAGGCACTTACAGGGTTCAAGGAAAAGAGTTCTCTTCTTCTGAAATGATTGAATATTACTCAAAACTTAGTGGCCGCTATCCGATTTATTCAATTGAAGATGGGCTTGATGAATCCGACTTTGATGGTTGGACACAATTGACTCAAAAACTTGGTGAAAAGATGGTCCTTGTAGGCGACGACCTCTTTGTAACAAATAAGAAAATTTTAAAAGAAGGAATTGAAAAAAAGCAGGCCAACGCTATTTTAGTCAAAGTCAACCAAATTGGGACATTGACGGAAACTTTTCAAACGATGGATTTGGCCTATAAAAATAATTTTAAGTCCATCATTAGCCACCGATCGGGTGAGACAGGGGATTCCTTTATTGCGGATCTTGCTGTGGCGACGGGAGCAGGCCATATAAAAACAGGCTCTGCAAGCCGATCAGACAGGATGGAAAAGTATAATCAGCTGCTAAGAATAGAAGAAGTTTTGGGGGAAAAAGCGGTTTATAGGCCAGTTAGATAAACCCCTCATTAAAATCCAGTGGCCTAGAAGGAAAGAGAGGGTGAGATCAATTAAAAATGGCCATGATTTTCTATCAAGGTATCTTTTTTTTGGGCTTGGCCTTTCTTTCTTCTTATGGTTATTTGTTTACGAACTTAAGGGTGGAGATTTATCTTCACTCTTTTTTTCCAGTTTGAATCTCCTCTACCACTATCAATTATTTCTTTTTGGCCCAGCTTTGACTCCACCTTTTAGAAAAGAAAAGTTTTATTTTTACGAACTTGTTTTGGGGCAATTTCTTTTTTCATGCTTTGTTGTTTTTGAAAGTGGAATTCCCATAGTCGGAATAATAGTGCTATTACCGATTATGGGGGTAATCTTGGTTGAGGAAGTTTTTGATTACTTTCCAACCATTTTGGATGATCAACAAGACGTTAAAACAAAAGACAATGATTCTTCCAAATTATTTTTTCATGATGTAATTAATAAAACCCACGGAATGAAACT
>DKQD01000165.1:0-10347 GCA_002474345.1 Bacteriovoracaceae bacterium UBA7317 | reverse complement strand
AGCGAAGTTGAATCCCTTCAACTTTTATTTAGGGACCATTTTCGTGAAGGCCACAAGAATTTAGAAGTTTTAGATGATTATGTTGAAGTTAAAAAAGCCATTGAGGGAGCTAAGCGCCTTCTCGTTTATTTTGTACCAGAATGCCAAAATGGAAAATTTTTAGAAAGGGTTATATCCCTCAGTAATCACGTTTTAAAAATTAAAAAAGAAAAAGATTTAATACATTATGCTTCCTTTTACAGAATTTTTGGAAACTTGATGAAAAATATTTCAGACCACGGTGGCCGTGATATATCTGTTCACTTTGGTATAAAAGAAGGTTTTTTTCATATAGTCGTTGAAAATAATTTCAATAAAACAAAGGTCTACTCTTCGGAAAAATCATTAGAAACAAGTTTTGGTTTAAGGTCCATTGAAAAAAATTGCTTAGAGCAAGAAGGAAGATTTAAATTCTCTAAAAGAGATACAGTATGGAAAAGCGAAATATGGCTACCTTTAAAAGCAGCAGAATCAGGGTCCTTTGATGGAGAAAAAAAGGAGAGGGCGTGAAACAGCTAAGTTTGATATTCCTATTGGTAAGTTTTTGTTGCTCTATTGTGCAGGCCTTTGATATTCCCCAGACTCCGTCCCATACAATTAATGAAAAATCCATGAAGGTCGGTTTTAGGTTTAAATCTTTTCAATCGACAGGGGCTTATAGTGACTTAGGTGAAACTTTAAAATTTAGCGCTTCAGATTATTTTAGAAAAGATGATTTACTTCTTAATTTTGCTTATGGACTTGGTAAAAGTTTGGATATATCAGGGGGTGTTAACCTTAGGATGAATAGTTCTAAAACCGAAAATTATAATGGTTCCATCTTTGGTGTTGAGTCTCTATATCTTTCAAGTAAATACAAGATGAGACCTCTAGGCAACTTTCTCTTTGCTTGGAATATTTATTATAAAACGGCCCTTTTTTCAGCTCCAAGAGAAGCAAATCCAACCATGCCACTAGCTCTAGGTGATGAAGGACAGGAAGTTGGTTTTGACCTAATTGGGAGCTTAAAATTGTCAAAAAGCTTCGCACTCGTTTCTAGCGGGGGATATAAAAGACCACCGAGTGGATTAAGTTCGGAGATTCCTTACCAGTTTGGACTTCTGTGGGAAGAGAAAGGTTGGGGGGTTCAAGCTGGTCTCAAGGGAAATTTTTCTTTAAAGCAGGATCCATATTCCCAAGATCCGGAAAACAAACCTGGAATAGAAATACCTGATAATTCTCCTTCCGAGTTATATAGCAGTGTTAATCGGAGCTTAATGGTTGGCCATATTGCCTTCATGAAATATTTTGAGAGGTGGGGTGTTGGTGGAAGTTTTGAACAAGTTATATCAGGTTTTTCAACAGATATTGGTTGGGGTTTTGGTATAAATCTTGTTTGGCAATCGGAGGGATTGTCTAAAAGAAAGAGGAAAAAGAAAAAGTTTAAGGAGTACGATCTTGATGCCACTATAACAAAGGTTTCTCCTAGAGGAGGCTTTGCAAAGCTTGATAAAGGCTATAACCAGTATATAGAAAAAGGTATGAAGATGGATATTTATGAAAGTGATTTTCGTGGGAGGAATGTCTTGGTTGGTACTGGTGTTGTTTATGAAACAAAACCAAATTGGTCTATCCTAAAAATTATAAAAAAGTACATTGATCGGCCTTTGAAACCTGGCCTTATTGTTCGAGGAAAGCTTTAGGTAAAAGTATTTCGTCCATTCTATGACTTCTTTCCGCCTAGTTGTGGCGTTGCCAAATTATCAGGTAAAATTAGAGGAGATTTATGTTGAAAAGTGTATCAAGGTAATAGATTAATGATCAGCCGAATAAAATTTAGTTTAATTGTCATTATCTTTTCGAGCTTTTGCCAAATGGCAGAGGCCAAGAAATTTGCGACTAAATATTGTGAATTTGAGCTCCCACCAGGCTGGGAATGTGTTTTAGAGGGATTAGAATGGGTTTGTCAGAGCTCTAGTAAAGAGAGAAAGAAAGAGGCCATAATAATTTTAGCGGCTAAATTGAGAGGCTCTCAAGACTCTTTAGATCAGTACCAAGCCTATCTTAAAAAAAGCAAGGCCTTCAAAATACCGGGAAGAAAAACCCAAGTTTCTGAGCCTAAATATGCTTCCATGAAAATTATTAATAGGCATCAGTGGATTGACGCTCTTCATTTAGCGAGTGAAGTCCCAGGATTTTATACTCGGTACCTCGCAACTGTTAAGGAAGATCTAGGGATCGCCGTAACATTCTCAGTATCTAGAGTTCACTATGCTTCTTACCAATCAGTTTTTGATCGAATGGTATCGACGTTGAGGGTTTTTCGTCAGAGAAAATCTGCTGCAAAGGGAGGTCTTAACTTAAAAAAGAAAAGCGAAGACCTCCTTGGTGATGACGTTTATATTCCTGATTCAGGCAATAAATTTGGAATTGGAGTCAATCAGAAAAAAAGAGGGAAAAAGAAGTCTGGTGGTGATGATCTACTGCTTTTAATCCTTGCGGGTCTCTTAATTGGTGGCGCTGCTTTCTATTATATGAAAAAGAAAAAGAAACCTGCTGGTGGAAAAAAGAAGAAAAAGAAGAAGAAAAAGAAAAAGAAGAAAGTAAGCTCAGATTAAGAAACTTATTTTCAGTCAATCTGTTAGCTACATTATTGGGCACTTTCCTCCTCGAAGAAAATAGGGTAAGCAGTTTTCAAATATCTTGTTTCAATAATTTTAAAAAGACTTGTTTCGCTTCTTTGGGAAATATCGTCTTGAGTGGTTTCGTATTGATCCAATTCCTTATCTCTCTTTGCAGAGTCACTTGAATGACCCATCCCTTTTGTTTTTTCCTCTTCTTCATCATCAAGGTCAAAATCAAACTTAAAGTCTCCGCCTTTTTTACCTTTTTTTGCTTTTGCCCTACTCCTTGTAGATGCTGGGCTTTTTATTTGAACGGAGCCACCTGATCCTCTTACGGATTTATCTTCTGCATCTTCTTTAGTTTTGTCTTGTGTCGATAGACTATTTGAAATATTTCCAGGCATAGAAGAAAGCTTATCCTGAACACTACTAAAAAGAGCAGTTCTGTTGTCAGCAATTTCTTTATCGAAATCAATAGGCTTTTTACCAGATTTTTTTAAAGCACTATTTAATGTCTTTTGGACACTTTTATTTAGCTTTTTAAGACGAGCAGCATTTTTGTTATTGTTCGCTTCGGCCAACATATTGGCCCCTTGAACATTACCTTTGTAGAACTCATCTGTAATTTGTCCATTTGTATTAACAAGGTTTTTTAAAGTATTTGGTGTTTTAAAGCCCTCAAAATTAATTGTTGGCATCCCCGACTTTTTACAACCTTTTGAAGCTCTACATGAGCAACTCGGATCAGTTCTTAGTTTTCCTCTCCCTCCTGTGAAGCATTGACCATTCATGGCTATGGCAGCGGCACTAGAGCTCATGGGTTTTATAATAGGAGCTTGAGTTTGCTGATTAATACCGGTTGTAAGAGTAATTTGTGAGTTTGCTTGGGTTAGTTGAGAGGCTAAGTTAAAATACTGGTTGGCTTGTTTTTCTAGTTTTGAAGCGGCATCTTTTATAATTGCTGTCTGACCACCTGCTAAGCCCGCGGCAACACCAAACCCAACTGACCTAACCACTGCCTCTCTAAAGGTTGTTTGAGTGGCCTTGACGGTCGCTAAAGCAGTTGAAAACTTTGTCATAGCAACTGCTCCAATGATTCCAATAGAGGCAGCGCTTATTCCAAGACCCATATCAACCTTATTCTCAGTATCAGCGTAGGCAGTAGGAATAAGAGAATCTATGATACTGGAAAGAGATTTTGCTAGCTTATTCACGTTGTTAGATTTTTCATATGAAAGAATATCTCTATTTTTTATTTTTTCATATTCATCGATGCTCATAGACTTAACATCACCCTTATAGAACCTTTGCTGTTCTTTTAAAAGGACGTATGTTTCGAAATCATTTCTACCGCTTTCCATTTTTTCGACTATTTCTTTTAAAGGAGGCATCTTGTCCATGATGTTAATTTCTTCAACTGATTGATGGCCAAATAGCTTGGTTTCATTTCTTTTTAAATTATGAAAATTTGAAGCGACTCCTATGCATGGACCTGCATTTGGAGCTACACCTGTGTAAGTTAAAACTGCTTCTATTCCAGCAATAGCCGCTGCTACACCCCACGTGATTGACACGGACATTGCAAAATTTCCTTTTAGGGATGTTTTACTAGCGGCTTCTAGTGTTTGCTCCCCAGCTGCGGTAAGTGATTCTAGCTGTTTATCAGACTCTTCTGCATTATCATAAATTTCCATAACTTTATCAGAGCCTTTAGTGTAATTGGCCCAGTTATAAATCTCGAAACCTATAAACATAGCTGCGCCAGCTGCATATACCATGACAGAAGGTTTTGTAGGACAGCTTTTTAGGAGTAAGGGGGCGGCAAATGCTGTGGCCAACATAATTATGGTACCAAGAGCAATTTCTCCACGGGTACCATGCACAGAAGCTTTGTCAACCGATTCACTATATACCGTTGATTCCTTAGAGGAACCTGTATCTTCCGCAAATGCGTGATAGTTGGGAAGAACAGAAACCCATGAAAGGGTGAAAACAAGCAGGTAGGAGATGAAGTATTTCAAAAGGTAGCTCCATATAATTCATTTACTGAACTTAGTGTCTTCCTAATGTCTTTTCGACAAAAAAAGAACTTATTTAATTATAAATTTAAATTGTCGTCAGTTTAATTAAAAGGTTCGAGAAAGGTATTTAAACTCTTCTAAGTAATGAAAGAAGCATGTAAATTTTAATTTTTGTCAATAAATTGGGTTGAATACTGGGAGACTCAATCTTTTGGCGTTTAACGAATTATTTTAAAGACTTTAGAGTTTGTCTTGATTTAAGCGGTCTAAAAAGTCAAGCATCAGCTTTTTAAAATCGAGAGGCTTTTCAAAGTGGGTGTTATGAGACGTGTCTTTAATAATAAAGTGATTTAGTGATTTAGATTTGCTAGAGAGGTTTTTCCCGATTTTTGTATATTTCTCGTCTTGGTCGCCCGTAATATAGAGAATTGGTATTTTGCTTTTATAAATTGTTGGAAAAAAGTAATCCTGTTTTCCCAGGCTGAAATATTGAGCAAAGGATTTTAATTTTATGGGATTATTTTCCATCCGTTTTTCTAAAAGTTTTCCAAAACTTTTATGATTTGAGATGCTTCCAAATAAAGGGAGTTGATACCACCTATTTAAAAAGTTAAAAAAGCTTTCTTTATCTGGGTTAGAAAAATGAGAAAAGAGTTTTTCATCGGATTTGATCCTCTGCTTTTTTTCCTTAGCATCTTTTAAGCCTGGGTGGCATGACTCAAGGATAATTCCTGAGATTAAATCAGGGTACCTTTTGAAAAAATCTAAAGCAATCCTTCCTCCAAGTGAATAACCGATAAGATAACAATTACTTTTATTCAGAAGTTGAATGAGGTTTTTTATTTGAAACGAAAGTTCCTCAAAGGATTTCAAGGAAAGAGGTGTTTTTCCATGACCTGGAAGGTCTAGTGAAACGCAATAATATTTTTTCTTAATCTTTGAAATAAAATAATCCCAATCGCGATGAGAACCCATAAACCCGTGAATGAAAATTAAAAGAGGGTTTTCAGGGTTACCTGATGTTTTAAAAAAAATATTTTGTTTAGTAATTTCTTGTTTGGCAATAAGTGAAAGCTCTTCCTTTGATGGCTTAATGGAGGCTGAAGAGATCTTCTTTAAAGGTGCATATCCATATGGAATTTTGAAAGGGTGTAACTTTTTTCGGCAATAGGAATCAAGCACATGGTTTGAAACTTCTTTTTTGGATTCAAAAAATGCAAAAGGAACTTGTCCATATTTTACGTGAGGGACAGGAATAATTATTGCCGAGTCTATCCCCTCATGCTCCATGAGAACTTTTTCTATTTCAAAGGGATTAATATTTTCTCCTCCAGAAATAAAAACTTTATCCTGACGCCCAGTAAGTACAAGTTTGGAGTTTTGATCAAGGAAGCCTTTATCTTGGCTTTGCCAAAGATTCGGTGCACTTTCTGAAAAACAAAGAGAATGAAATTCTTTTTTTGAGAGATAACCGGAAAAAATGGTTTTGCCCCCTAGGAGTATCCTTTGATCTTTATCAACAGTCATTTCTCTATATGGAAGAAGACTGCCGATGTGATTAGATGGTGGCTCTTTTAAAAAATCTTGAGGACTTTGTGCAGTAACTTGGGAACTCATTTCAGACAATCCAAAAGTTGGTGATAAAGGGATTTTCTTCTGTCTTGCAATCTTTTTAAGTTGAAGGCTAAGAAAAGCACCACCAACTAAGACTGCTCTAAGAGAGGGGTATATAGTTTTTTCTTTTTCATTATCTTCATTATCTGAAATAAAGTTTATAATTTCTTTTAATTGATGGGGTACTAACGAAAGATATGTTGGTTTTGTTTCTTTAATAAATAATGGTAATGGTTGATTCGTATCATTTAGAATAACGGAGCCACCTTTTAATAGGCATCTAAGAGGTATCATTAATCCTGCTATATGGTGGTGAGGAAGGGTTAGACCCCACCGGTCTTCAGATTGAAAATTATAAAATTGGTTTGTACCAAGAGCGCTATAAAAGAGGCTTTGTTCTTTTAATAAAACTCCCTTTGGTTTTCCAGAGCTACCTGATGTTAAAATGACAACTCCTGGACCTTGTATACTTTGGTTGCCTCGATTATTTAATTTATTGCAAAGTGTGGGTCCAGTTTCTTTCCTTTCAAACCTTTTTGGGATTTTAATCAAGAAATTGAGTTGAAGCTCGTCGGACCAGTTTAGGATATTTTCTTCCGGCATTTTGTCAGAAAAAGGAATAGCAAGTGCTTTCATTTTCAAAAGAGCAAAAAGGGATGAAAAAAACTCTATTGGATCTTTAATTTTTATTCCAACAAGGTCATTTTCCTTAATTCCAGATTTCAAAAACTCCTTTTCTTTTTCATCAACCTTAGTTTTGAAAAAAGCATAAGAGAAGGTTTCTTCTTCGCGTTTAAACAAGGAGAGTTCTGAGAAATGATTTAGGTAATCATAGAATATTGTTCTCATGAGTATGGTCTAAAAAAAATTAGTCTAAAGTTCAAGAAAAATGAAAAGTAATGCTTCGCGATATTTTGTTTTACAGTGCAGATGAGGTTTTTTTTAAAAATAACGCCATGCTTTTGCTTGAGGTTATAGTAAATTTACTCGACGAGGAGAGTAAATTTAACCTTTCATTTTAAAAAATTAAGAGTAAAAGGTACTTATTGGACTGCCTACTTTTTGACAGTTTCCAAAAGTATCGTAGATAAACTTTTTTCAGGCTTTTTTTCTGACTTTGATTCTTGATTCGACTCTGGTTTTGATTCTGACTTTACCACTGGCTTTGATTCTTGTTTTGGCACTGATTTTGTTTCAGTTTTGATTTCTGGGGTTTTAACAGCTGCTTTTTTATTTGAATTTTGTTTTGAGCTTGGGGCCACAGAGTTTTCTTGATAAGAATCATTAGAACCACTTTTTTTAATAATGGTATGGTATAGGGGGTCATTCTTTTCTATTTCATCAACAAACTCTTCTAAAACACCCTTTAACGTTTCATTAAGTTTTCTATTATACCTTTCGCAGAAAAGCTCAATTTTTTCATAGTATTCAATATCTAAAGCGATCCTAATGGTCTTTTTCTTACCACTCTTTGTCTTTGTACCACTTGTAACAATTTGCCTTAGGAGTTTGGACATAACTATTCCCTCTTTAATTCATTATTTTCCAATAAAACCTAATCTTTATGTCGGATTAAAGAAAGATAATCTTAAGTAAAAAGCATAAGAGAATTTATATCTGTGGAAAAATAAACCTTTTTTAGTTGATCAAATAATATTTTTGACCTACTTTTTAGGCTTTAAAAATTTCCATAACCTTTTGATCGAACTCTTCTTTCATTATTGGCTTTGAAATGTAAGAAACATTAGTGTATTTGGATGTTTTTTCTTGAGCTTCCTCAACACTAGCGCTAACAACTAAAACAGGTGTGTTACTCCCCATTTCTGTCCTTAGTGTTTCAATAAATTTTATACCGTTAATTTCAGGCATAATTATGTCCAAAAATATTAGGTCAACATGTTTTTCAGCGCCAAACTGGGCAAGTGCGTCTTTTCCATTTAAGGCCTTAAGTACTTTTGAATCTTCTCCAAAAGTATCATGTATTAAATCTTCTAAGATTTCGCCAATTCTAACTTCATCATCAACTACAAGAAAAGTCTTGGCCACGATAACTCCTACGGATAGAAGGGGGCCTATTTTTATAGCCCCCCTAAGTTAAATAAATTAATTTTCATCCAATCTGAATCCAACTTTCAGTGTAACTTGGTAGAGGGGTTTATCAAGTTCTACAAAATTTCCTCTAATTTCTTGAACCTCAAACCAGCGAAGGTTGTGAATTGATTGACTTGCTTTTGTATGCGCATTTTCGATTGCTTTTTCAATGGACTCATCTGAAACACCTACTATTTCTATTTTTTTATAAGTTTTATCAGGCATATTTCGAATCTCCTCTCTAAATTGGTGTTCGATTAAGATCGGGTTTTATAAAAATAGAATGAGGCTAAAGGACTAGAATAATTTTAGAGGAAAAAAAATCGACTAGTACATTTTAATAATTTTTTTTTAAAGGTTTAAACTTAGACCATAGGAGTAAGACTTTTCACTTAAATTTCTGAAAAAAGACAAATTAAGCCTTATTACATTCGAATGTAAAATAAGACCCTCTATGTTATAGTTAATGCCTAAAATTTTAGGATTAGTTATATTAGAATATTTCCCAATGAAATTATGGTAGAGCAATGAAAGTGCAGACCTTCTCATTGATATCGGAAAAACATCAAAGTAAAAAGAACTGTTAATGACTTTTTTGGTTTCAAGACTCAATCGAAGAGAACTCAATTTGGGGGTATTTTGACTTAAATTCATATTCGGAAATGGAATGACATTTTGTAGTCCGGAAAGAGCGATTTCATTAAGACTCGTCTTGGAAAAATCTGTTTCAAAGGAAACAAAACTTTCATTTCCGAGATCATTTGAAAAATAACCATTTACATTTAAAAAACTTTCGTTAGTCGATAAATTTTCTTTAAAGAATATTTTCCCCATGAGTTCATTGAATGGAAAATAAGACATGGGAAATGATCTCTTTTTTAAATATGAAAGCCCAAGTCCTAAGGTTTTGGATTTTAAATCAAACTCTGACTCCAAAAGGTTTATGAGAGATAGTTTAGTAAAGCTACTACTTAAAAGAGGATAACTTGTTTGGAGTGCTAAAGTTTGTTTGTTTTCGTAAATGGACTGAGATAATTTATTTTTATTTGTTATCTTGCTTAAAAGAATTATTAAAGACCAGTTCCATAGGCTTTTTCTTGATTCAAATATGCTTTCTAATGTATGTTTAGTGGCGCTGTAGACTGGATTGAGACCCTCACCTTTGTAAGATATGTTTAAGGTGTAGAAATCAAGTGGGTCAACCCAATAGGTGTTTAAGTAGAATAAATTTGCTGCCGTTTGAAGTTGGAGTGAACTATATCGAATAGCTTTCAAAGGTCTATACTTTTTTGGAGATGATTTATTTTCTTTAAATTCCTTTTTCTCAATAGGACTTGGTTTATGGACAAAATCATACTTTGGCCCAACTTTTTCAAAATAAGGCTGTGTTTCACGGTTAAGGTTTTTTGTGATTCTTTTTATATGATAACCATCTGACTTAACTTCTGCTATTAGATATTCCTCTTTGGAAAGAGCAACGGCTTCTACAATAGCATCAGAGGAGTGAACCCTTTTAATTATTTTTTTTTTCATCGTAAATTCATAAAGGGTTGAACCTAATTTACTTGAACTTATAAATGTAACTCTGTCATCTCCAGCTCCTACTAATTTCCCATAATATCCATCAAAATAAAAAAGAGGTTCATTATTTTTTAGAAGGTATCTTTTAGTATTCTTTTGACGGAAGCAATATACATTTTTTTTCTTATCAAAAATACCTTTTGAATGACATATGCCGATCTTTTTATGACTTGAATATAATATTGGATCTTGGAAAGAATTCTTTTCTTTGAAATATAAAAGGTCATCTTTCAATTTATCTGTCACGATTTTGTTAAGGGTATGTGGATAAATATTTTGGTTTTGATCCCATAATCCAAAGTGGTAATGTCTTTTTTGATAAATGGACGAATGAGCACTAAAGAATTTACCATTATTGCCTTCAAATATTTGACCAGCTTTTAAAGTCGTTTGGGATT
>DKQD01000181.1 GCA_002474345.1 Bacteriovoracaceae bacterium UBA7317 | reverse complement strand
AGAGTTGAAGATGCTCTTAATGCTACTCGTGCAGCTGTTGAAGAAGGTATTGTTGTTGGTGGTGGTGCAGCTCTAATCCACGCAACTAAAGCTCTTGACAGTGTTAAGGCAGAAGGTGAGGAGCAAGCATTTGGTGTTAAGATTATCAGAAGAGCTCTTGAAGAGCCTCTAAGACAAATCTCTTCTAATGCTGGTTTCGAAGCTTCAGTTGTTGTAAACGAAGTTAGATTGAGCAAGAGCAAGTCTTACGGATATAACGCTAGAGAAGATAAGTACGAAGATCTTGTTAAAGCAGGTATCATTGATCCTACAAAAGTTGTTCGTTCAGCTCTTCAAAACGCAGCTTCTGTTTCAGGCTTAATGCTTACAACTGAAACAATGATTGCAGACCTTCCAAAAGATGAGCCAGCTGGAATGCCAGGCGCCCCAGGAATGGGAGGAATGGGAGGAATGGGTGGTGGAATGCCAATGATGTAAAAAGGCATTCATTCACTTTATTTTTTTTAAATAACGAGGGAGGCTTTAGAGCCTCCCTTTTTTTTAACTTAATTTTTAAGCTTGAAAACTTAAGATGAAAAAAAGTCAAAAAAGATTTTTTGTTGTGATTGGCAAAAGACCAATAAGAGGTTTTTCTAAGACTAGGCTCGCGAAAGAGCTGGGTGAAGAGAGGTCTTTTTGTTTGTATGATGCTTTTATTAAAGATTTCTTTAAAAACTTAGAATTGATTCAAAGGACGGGAGGTTTCTTGAAAAGAAACCTAGGAAATATTGAGTTGTTTGTTACCCCTTCTGAAAAACAATCCATCGCCTATTTTGAAGATATTTTAACTAAACTAGATTTAGATCATTTTAGAATTAGGTTTCAGGTTAAAAAGAAATTTTTTGAGAGGTTAAAGCTTGTTTTCAAAGAAATTAACCTCGAAAATGACAGTTCTTTTATCCACCTAACAGGAACAGATATTCCAGACTTCCCGTTTCATTTTTTAGATCAACGTTTTTTTCATGATTTACAAACTGAGGATGTTATTATTGGCCCAGATGATGATGGTGGCTTTTACTATTTAGGGATGAACTCTAAATTTTATGACCTCTTTGAAAATATTGATAGCCTAGTTTTAGATAATGAAAGTGTTTCTCAGGTCTTGATAAACCAATGTAAAAAGATTGGTTTAAGAGTGAGATTAATGGAGAAGTGGTCGGATATTGATACTTTATTGGATTTAAAAAAGTGTATAAAAAGAGGGAATAACCATAAAATCGAAAATACATTGAGAGTCTGTAAAGATAAGGGAATAAATTTATAGGCTGTTTATTTCAATAAATATTTTCACTTTGTTGACGAAAGGAAAAGAGTGTTTTTGTTTAATAAGGTGGAAAAAATATGCTACCCTCAGCTATTCTTTATCTAAGATTGAGTAAAAATATACCAAGTTTCTACTTCCCCCTAAGTCAAAAGCTTTCTGATTTTAGTCTGAAACTAGTTCCTGTTAATGCCCAGGATATAGGAGTTTACGCAAGAAAAGAGAAAAGGGTTATTTTTTCCTTTGTTAAAGACTTAAAAAGTTTAGACAAGTTAACTAAGCAAAGAAACCTTTATTTAGACTACTATTTGAAAAATAAGAAGGTTTTCTTAATGGATATGAACTCATTTGGTAGTTTAAAAATGAGTAAAAATTACCTCAAAGAGGAAGTATATGGGCATATTCCTTTGCCACTAGAGGTTGGCGACCTGGTCAATAGTTTAGTTAAAGCTTATAAAAAATTTTACGGAGTTAACTAGGAATACCATTAGTTGTATAAAGAAATTTTATCCATCTATTTTTTGATGAATTTAACTTTGGGGACGTTCTGGTGAAAAGTCATCTGTCTGAAGATCAACAAAAAGTTTTGGTAATTCTTAAGCTCGATGCAAAACATGTTTTTGAAAGGATAAAGAATAGGATGGACGAATATTTAAGAACTTTTGCAGTAAAAAGAACAAGAGTCCATTTTAAGGATATTTTTTCAAATCGTTATGAACAAGTTAATGTTGATGACTTAAAGGAGTGCTCCGAAGAGGTGATTATAGCTTTAGATAAATATTACTCAAAAGTGGATGATTTATTCTGGTACTTAAATCACACCGAAGATCTACCTAATTTTGTGCGAGATAAATTGAACCAAGGCGTAAGAGAACTAGAGGGGATCCTTCAAATATTAAATGTTCATATAGACGCTCAATTAAGGGTTGAAGCTGGAGAGTGAATCTTATTCCATTCTAATAAATTACCCAAATTATCTTTATACTGATAATAATGAAATTGATCATTTTTAAGTTATTATTCATTTACTTTTCCCCTCTGCTTTTAGTTGATTCTCCGGCCACTCCTTCAGAGGGTCTTTTTTCGGGTAGAATTTCGACGCTTAATGTTGTCGCTGGTTTGATTAAGGTGAAGGTTGATTTTTCAAATATTAGATATCTCAATAAAAAGGATCAGGTAACTTTTTGGGATCAAAGCGTAAAGTTGGATAAATGTCGAGGGTTCATTTTGGGAAAAACTAATGAATACCTATTGATCAAAATATCAACATTTAAGCTTTGCGCAAAGTTGGCATACGTTAAGGAGGGAGCCTATTTAAAGTTTTTTAGTCAGGATTTAGTTAATAATCTTAAAATGGGAAGAGAGCTGGTTGCTATTTTAAAAAAAAAGAGGTTAGCCCTTCTTAATAAGGTGAAAAAAAGTAAAAAAGAAGTGGACAGCTATATAGAGAAGGTGGACGCATTAAATGGTAGGTATAGTGCGTTAAGTCTTAAGTTGCAGAGAGAGTGGAAGAGAGAGCTTTCACAATTGGAGGAAGATAGAATTAATTCTCTTCGTATTTATAAAAACTCCCTCTCTAGTTTGGAGGATGTTGAATTTAAAATGGAGCGTTATAAGGTTGAAGATGAAAACCTTAAGATTGATAGATGGTCTCTTGATAATCGCCTGTTTTATAAAAAATAAATTGATGACCCAGAAGAATTCCTCAACGTAAAAATAAGAAAAATTAATTTATTACCCTTTATGTTTTACTTGGTTTCCTCTAGTATGGGAATAATTTTTGTCAAGTATGAAATTCCAAGTGAATAGAAAGGAGTTCTTATGCATAGCGTATTAAGCGGGGCGGTATCGAGAAAGTCGCTCATTGCCCTTTTAGCATTTTGTTGTTTCTCTTTAGTTGGATGCCTAAAAAAGGAAAAGGCTTCTAACAAAGACGGATCTAAAGCTAACTCAAAGTCAGGTGTTTTTAAGATAAACTTAGGCCAGCAACCAACAACCTTAAATGCTCTTAGCTCAACAGGATATTATGCGAGTCAGGTCCAAAGTTATATTTTGGAAAGCTTGCTTGAAAGAGATATCGAGTCTTATGGCTGGAAACCTTCCCTTGCGACTAAGTGGGAAGTTTCTAAAGATGGTCTTAATTATACCTTCACCATAAGAGAAGGTGTTAAGTGGCATGATGGGAAGCCTCTAACGATAGAGGATGTAAAGTTTAGTTTTGATGCCATTATGGATAAAGAAAATAGATGGAAAACAGCTCATTCCAAGCCTTATTATGAGAATATTGGAGAAGCCAAAATTCTTGATAAAACAAGAATTCGTTTCACTGCAAAGAAAAAGTATTTTAGAAACTTCGATGTTGTTGCAGGTTTAACAATTATTCCTAAGCACCTTTATGAAGATACAAGCAAAGAAAATATTAAAAGGTTGAATAAAACTTTGGTTGGAACCGGAGCTTATACTCTTAATGAGTTTAACCGCGGTAAAAATATTATTCTTAAGGCTAATAAAAGTTGGTGGGGTAAGGGCGATAAAAGCCAAAAAGGAACCAATAACTTTTCCAAAATACTACTTAGATTCATCCAAGATGACAGTGTTTCCCTTATTCGCGCAGAAAAGGGAGATATTGATTTTCTTGGTTTAACTTCGGAACAATATGTTGTTAAGACTAGTGGTAAAAAATGGGGAAAAGAAGTTTTCAAGGTTAAGTATCAAAATAAAAGTCCTAAGGGATATGGTTTTATAGGATGGAACCTTAGAAACCCTATGTTTCAATCCAAGAAAACAAGAGTGGCCCTCTATCACTTGATCAACAGAGATCTAATGATAGAGAAATTTCGATATGGAATGAGTTTGCCAGCAACAGGTCCTCAATATCAGCAAAGTATTTATGCTGACCCTACAATTAAAGCCATTTCTTTCGACCCAAAGCTTGCTTTGAAGCTTCTAAAAGAAGATGGCTGGAAAGATGATTCAGAAGATTCAATTCTTTATAAAATAATTGATGGAAAAAAAGTTCCTTTTAGTTTCACAATTCTTGAACCAAGAAAGGAGTTTGTTAAATACCTCACTGTATTTAAAGAGGATGCAAAGAAAGCTGGTATTGATGTAAAAATTCAGTTTTCTGAGTGGACAACTTTCATTAAGTTGCTTGATGAAAGAAAGTTTGAGGCAGTCCGTTTAGGGTGGAGCGGCGGAGCAGTCGAGTGGGACCCAAAGCAAATTTGGCACTCTTCTTTTGCTAAAGCAGGGTCAAACTTTATTGGCTATAAGAACTTAGAGGTTGATCAGCTTATTGATCAAGCAAGAGAGACTTTGGATCAAGAAAAAAGGCAAAAAATGTTAAGAAAGGTTTACAGGATGATTGCTGAAGATGCTCCTTATGCCTTTTTATTTAACGAGAAATATGGTTTCTATGCTTACAGAGACAGAGTAGGTAGAAAGAAGGACACCTATACCTTTGGTATAGGTACAAGTTATTGGTGGATTAAGAAGTAATAGGGAGACCTAAAATTGTATACCTATATTTTAAGGCGACTGCTTACAATGATACCGACCCTTTTTGGAGTGACATTGGTGGTATTTTTTATCATTAATCTTGCTCCAGGTGGTCCTGTTGAAAAAAAGATCCAAGAACTCCGTTTTGGAGGGATGGGTCAAGTAGCGGGAGCTGGAACTGGTACAGGCTCTGAAGGAGGCGACACTGGTATTTCTAAAGAGGTCATTGAGGCTTTAAAGAAGCAGTATGGCTTTGATAAACCGATTTATGTAAGATACTGGATTTGGCTAAAAAATCTAGCGCGTTTGGATTTCGGCGAAAGTTTCACCTATGAGGAGCCTGTTTTAGATGTTGTCGCTTCTAAGTTTCCTGTGTCCCTTCAGTTTGGAATTATTTCTTTTATTCTTACCTACCTGGTCTGCATTCCCCTGGGGGTCATAAAGGCAATCAAACATGGAACGAAGTTCGATTTAGTAACCACGGTTTTTCTTACCGTCCTTTACTCGATACCTGGTTTTATGCTTGCGGTTCTTCTTATTGTTTACTTTGCGGGAGGCTCCTTTTTCGAGTGGTTCCCTGTTGGTGAACTTTACTCTGATAACTACGATGATTTTACAACATTTGGTAAATTTGTTGATCGGTTGCATCACTTCGTTTTACCAATTATTTGTTACATGATCGGAAGCTTTACTGTTTTAACTATGTTGATGAAAAACTCAATTTTAGATGAAATAAAAAAGGATTATATCCGTACTGCTAGAGCGAAAGGTTTGTCTGAGAAGGTTGTTCATCTAAAGCATTGTTTAAGAAATGCTTTAATCCCTATTGTTACAGGTTTGGCTGACTTTCTGACTGTCTTTTTTGCTGGCTCTTTGCTTTTAGAGCTAATTTTTAACTTAGATGGTATGGGTCTTTTAGGTTACAAAGCCGTCTTGGAGAGAGATTATAATGTAGTCATGGGCCTTATCTTTGTGCAAAGTGTTCTGATGCTCGTTGGTAGGCTAATTAGTGATCTTATTTACGTTGTTGTTGATCCTAGGATTGATTTCTCATGATTGAAAAATTTATAAAAAACGAATTGAGTCTAAAACGTTGGCGAAGTTTTAAAAGAAGAAGGCTCGCCGTTGTATCATGCATTATCTTTTTGATAATGCTGGTTGCAACTTTTATTTCACCTTTTTTGGCGAATAGTAAGCCTATTTTAATGAAGTACAAGGGCACCTATTATTTTCCAGTTGTTAAAGATTATCATCCAAGGAACTTTGGAATTACAGATATCCTTTCGGTGGATTACAGAAGGATAAAGTTGGGCGAAGATGATTTTTCTGTTTGGCCAATCATCAAATGGAATCCTAATGAAAGTAACCAAAATGTTGCTAATTATCCTTCGCCTCCCTCAGATATCAACCTTCTAGGAACTGATGATAGAGGAAGAGATGTTTTAACGAGGCTTTTGTATGGGTTTAAATACAGTATAATTTATGCCTTTGTCGTCTGGTTAATTACAACAGTTCTAGGTGCTATCGTCGGTGCGATCATGGGATTTTTTGGGGGTAAGATAGACTTCTTAGGCCAAAGAATTATAGAGATTCTTCAAACCATGCCTCAATTTTTTATTTTGCTGACTTTAATTGCGATTTACAAACCAAACCTTCCTCTTCTTATTTTCGTATCTTGCTTTCTGGGTTGGATACCAATGAGTTACTATATCAGGGCTGAGTTTTTAAAGAATAGGAAGAGAGACTTTGTAGAAGCTGCTAAGTCTCTTGGGGCATCAACTCCTTCAATTCTTTTTAAGCATATACTGCCTAACTCTTTGACACCACTTATCACCTTTGCACCTTTTATCATTGCAGGGAACATTTCTGCTTTGGCAGGACTTGATTATCTTGGGTTTGGTCTTCCTGTTCCAACGCCAAGTTGGGGAGAGCTTTTAAACCAAGCTCAGAAAAACTTTACGACAGCTTGGTGGTTAGCTTTCTATCCTTCACTTGCTTTATTCTCAACTTTGTTTTTATTGAGTATTATTGGAAGTGGAGTAAGAGATGCGATAGACCCCAATGCTTAAAAATTAGGGCCATTTTTTGTTAAAATATTTTTCAGAATAAATGAGCCTTTTATTTTAAAAGGCTCATTATAAGTCCTATAGCACCTCCAAAGACGCCGCCCCATACGACTAGCCATCCTAGGTGTTTTTTGATCATTTCCTGAATGATTGTTTTTACCATTTCAGGAGTGAGTTCATCCAACCTTTTTTGGACAATAACTTCAACCTTTTGAATAATTTCCTCTTTAATATCGTTAGACTTTTCTGTGGACTTTAGGCTTTCTTTAAATTCCTCAGTTTGGATATAGTCATGGAGAGTGTTTTTCATTTTTTCAGTAAATGGCCCTCGCATTGGCTCAAGAGCACCTGTTCCTCCAACCATCATAAGCATAGGGGCAAAGGAGGATTGTTCAATAGTTTCAATGAGTCCATCAAAAAACTTTTTGTAATCTAGGCTATCTAAGAGGTTCGTCAGGTCAAGTTTGTCTAGAAGGCTTTCCTCTTTATCCGCAAAAAACTTTTTAATATTTGCTCGAGTAAA
>DKQD01000148.1 GCA_002474345.1 Bacteriovoracaceae bacterium UBA7317 | reverse complement strand
AGAAAAAACAGCATACGATTGCAGACACCTTCGATGAGGCATCAGTGCTTTTTGCAGATCTTGTAGGCTTTACTTCTCTTGCCGCCAGCCGTCCTGCCAGTGAGACAGTGACGATGCTTAATAGAATCTTTTCTGCTTTTGATAAGGCAGTGGCCGAGCGGGGTTTGGAAAAAATCAAAACTATTGGTGATGCCTATATGGTGGCGGGAGGTTTACCAGATCCTAGTCCTGATCACACGGCACAAGTTTTGGGTCTGGCCGTTGATATGTTAGAGATTTTGCGCAAGCATAATGAGGAATATGGGCACGAACTTAATCTTCGTATCGGTGTTTCCCGAGGACCACTTATTGCAGGGGTGATTGGTAGCCAAAAGCTTTCATACGATATCTGGGGTGATACTGTGAATGTGGCTTCACGTATGGAGTCCATGGGTATTCCCGGACGAATTCAAGTGACTGAAAGGGTGGTGCAGGTTACTTCTGATGACTTTGAATTCGAAGACCGTGGCATTTTAGAAGTGAAGGGGAGAGGCAAAATGCGCACTTATCTTCTCGAGGACAATATGGGGTTCCAAAAGGGAAGTAAAAATAGAAAGCACTTTATAGAAACTTACTACCATTAATGAAAAAAATATTAAAAAGCTTAAAAACATTAACCGCAATTATATTATTAAATTAGCAATATTAAGTCCTAATTTATGGTCTTTTTGCATTTCTTTGCTAAGTAAAAGACCCTTCTTCATCATATTTTGAGAATATACGTGGAAACTTTTAAATAAAAGTATGAAGGGCCAAAGTACTTTCATAATTTTTCCTTTAAATTAAATTTTAACATTCATACCTTTCATAAAATAACCTGCCTAAAAGATAGCAGCCTATAAATCCTCCAACATGAGCAAGAATATTAACTTCACTTGATCCTTTTTGGAAAAATAAATTAAAGACCTCTTCAAAAAACCAAAAGAGGGTGAAAATAAAACCTGGAATTCTGAAATCAGGGAATCTCCAAACAAAAGTCACAACTTTTACCCTTGGCATACAGGCCGTGAAAAGACCTAATAGGCCAAAAACAACACCTGAAAAACCCAAAGTTGGGTGAGGTACCACAAAATCCATAGAATGCGATAAAAAATAAAGAGTGTCGCTAGATAAAGCCGCAACAAAAATGGCAAAGAGGTAGTTCTTTGAACCTAGAAAAACTTCTAAGGATCGTCCAAACAACCATAAGAAAAATAAGTTTCCAAGAAGGTGGCTCCAACCTGAATGATAAAAGGCTGACCTAATCGACTTTAAAAAGCTGAATTTTGATGGATTAAATGTATTTTTATTAATATAGGAAGATCCCACTTCTTCATTAAACTCTTCAACTATAAACATCAACTCTTCTCTTTTATCATCGTCAAAAAGATCATACATTTTTTCACTAAAAACCAAGTGGGGTTGAAGAAATAAGTTGAAAAGGCTTGCTGTACAACTCCTTTCTTCTTCTTTAATATTTTTTTCGACCCCTCTTATGATGCTTTTAAAGCTTTGGTCTTTTTTCATTTCTAAATAAATATTATCTGGTTCATTACAATAGTTTTCAATTTTTTCCGCCCAAGTGGTAACCTCATTTTCCATGGGAGTTAAAAGCTGGCAAAGAAAGCAAATTAAAATTAAAGAATAAGTTATGAAGGGAAACTTATTGTAAATAGTGTCTAGTTTGTAAGGTATAAAAAGCATGAAAAGGCCCTCCCAATAAAAAGTTTGTACTTGCCCTAAGATATAGGTTTCTGGGTTTTTTTGAAGAGGATCGAGTCGTTAAGAGTTCACATTTGTGAAAAAAGTGGTTTAAAAGAAGATAATTCCTGGCCAAACTAAAGTTCCTTTTACGAGGGGAACTTGATTTAAGAATAGGATTTATTTGATGCCAACAAGTTTGGTTGATACTTAAAAACTTAAAGAATGCTTAAAAAAAAACTCTATTTTAGGTTTAGCGTGTTTTGGCAATTATTTATGATACTCACAAAGATTTAAATCTAATGTTTTATTGCCTGTTGTCGATGCGGATTTATATAGTAAGTTTTAGGGCTAATATCCTGAAAACATTATGAATTTAAGGGGCAACCATAGCTGTTTAGAGCCGTTTTAGAGCCTTGACACTTTAAGTTGATTATTAGAAGTTACGTTCAATCAACCTAAGGATATTTTATGACAACAATCGCTAACGGATATGTAGTAGAAATGAATTATACCCTCACTGATAATAGTGGAGAGGTGTTAGATACCTCAAACGGAAAAGCGCCCTTGGCCTATATTCAAGGCAAGAATAATATTATTCCTGGTCTTGAAAAAGAAATGATGGGTAAAAAAGTTGGAGATACTTTTAAAGTCACTGTGGCCCCTGAAGAGGGTTATGGTAAAAGAAATGAGGCCATGATTCAGTCCGTTTCCAAAGAACAATTTGGTCCTGAAGCCAATAATGTAGAAGTAGGGATGAAATTCCAACTAGAAGGCCCTGAAGGGCAAATGCTTTTAGTGACCGCTATTGAAGTCAAAGAAAGTGAAGTGGTTTTAGACGGAAACCACCCTCTTGCAGGTCAAACTCTACATTTCGATATTGAAGTTATGTCTCTTAGAGAAGCAACAAAAGAGGAGTTAGAGGCGGGTGAGCCTCAAAAAGAGAGTAAGAGTTGCAGTGGAACTGGTTGCTGCTAAGAACTTAGTATTTAAAGTCTATCTTCATGACCGTAGTTTAGATATTTAATTGGTGATAAGGAGTTTAATTATGCAAAAAGAAATCACATCAGGTTCTCAAGCTTACGACTTTGCAGGTATGTTTGTATCAATTCTTTGCGGTATTCATTGTTTGGTTACTCCACTTCTCATTCTCTCTTTCCCTGCTTTAGATGATAGGATAAACTCACCATGGGTTCATGGACTTTTAATAGGCGTTGTTGCCTGGTCTTTTTACCAATCTGTTTTTACGCACTACAAGCTTCATCAGTCAAAAAAGACTCTTGGATTTGGCGTTACTGGTTTTTTAATCTTAGTCGTGGTTTCTGCGATTGAAGTCTTTGCTCATGGGCATGGAGAAGAACATGGTGGGCATCATGCAGGCGGCGCTGAAGCACATCATGATGAGTCTTTTGTCCTTTATCTCGCGATTACAGGCTCAATCCTCTTAGTAACATCTCACATACTGAATATTAGAGAATGTAAATGCCTAAATGAAGGCGGGACCTGCGAAGCGGAACATAACGGCTAGAAAGTTAAAAGGGAAAACCCTAAGTTATATATGCTTTTAATTTTTTTTTAAAATAAATGAGGGCCAATAAAATGGCCCTTTTCTTTTTTATCCCACAATAGCTTCCAATTTAAGGAATCCCCAACGTTAACTTTTAGTACATCTTTTAAATTATATTAATTTATTTTTAGTTTACTCTCGGCTCCTCTTTTTATTTACTAAAAAAGGCCTTCTTCCTTTACTCTTTCTTTTAATGACCTTTTCAGCTTTTGGAGGGCTTGAATTAAGGTCTTGAACAACAGACACGGCAATCAGTGGTTATTCCGGCACAAAGACTGCGAGAAAGGGGCTTGCTATCGATACCCATGCTGTTAACCATTTAAGCGCAGGTGAGCGGTGGGACGCTCCCTGTGAGCTCGATGCCTACAAAGTCGACATGAACTTCAAAGAGGACTCTCTAGTGGTCACATGGGATAAATGCACAACAACCAGTGCAAATAAGACCGTTGGCTGGATGAATAACTCTAATATTAAAGTCAGAGGTATTCAGGTTTGTACAAATAATAGATCAAATAAAAGGCTCAAAGGAATCAGGCTTTATGGATTGGCCATTCACAATGATGGATCTTACACAATTAAAAATAGCTATAAAGAATTTAAGCGCGCCAATTGTAGGAAGTGGCATAGAGCTGTCTTTTGCCCAAGAGAACAAGTCGCGACTAAAGTGATTATTAAATCAACGAGTAATGAAATCAATGGGCTTGGTTTAGCTTGCAGAAAGGTTCAAGAAAGCTAATATTGGTTAATTCATCCATTAAAAAGGCCCTTTCACCTTTCATTGAAAGGGTCTTTAAAAAGCATACTTCCTCATAGCATCGTCTTCACTACAAGTGGAGGCCGGTGCACCATTATAACCTGAGCCTGAATCATCGAAGTCAGAAAATTGGTTCCATGTTGTACCAATATAGTTGCTATCGACGGCATTGGTATTGTCCATATTGTCACTTGGTAACACTGAATCAGGGTCAATGAGGTCAATTGAACTATTACCTGTAAAGTCTCTATTCCACTCTCTGACAAGAAGCCTGATGCGTGCCTTGATTTCTCCAGAGTTACTTAGGCAATTGTAGGTGTAAAAGGGGTTGGCCTCATGAAACCTTCCGGCATTTGAGTCATTGGCCTCGTTACTTTTTGTGATACTATCCCACAAAACATCATTGTAGAGGTAGGCACTTGGCTGGCCATTTGAAAGTTCTTTTTTACACTGATTTTTTTTGGTGAAATTCGCTAAGTAAATATTGAGGTTGCTGCCCAAATCTGTATCGTTTACGTTGGCGGGGGCCTCATAATTATAACTCAACTCAGAGTTCGTGGCAGAGACGACGCCGAGTCTGCTGTTAATATCAGAGGGCGTGAGTTCGGTCAGCTTTGAAAGAGGTCCAGACATACAGCTTAGCTTACTTCCCGTGCAGGTTTGAGTAATGTTTGATGACGTTTGGGCGAGGCAGGTGTAATTCCAGGAATCATTGACACCATTACAAGAAGCTTCCGTTGTCTTAGAGGTATCGATGGTTTCGCCGTCGTCGTAAAAACCATCCTGGTTGGTATCACTAAAGCATTTCTTTTCACCGGACTTTTGATAAACAATAGGTGTCACGCTTATGGTTCCATCATCGCACTCACCATTGCAGACCTCCGTCCATGACGCATAGGTGGTTCCAAAAGTACCGGGGTTAGTAATCCCATCCTGAGATGAGTATTCTGGAATATCTAGGCCTCCATTCCATTGGTTTTTGCAAACATCATCCGTGTATTGCCCTGTTGCTTGGTAGACTGAAGTACCATTTGATTTGTTATACTTCTTCTTAAAAAAGCCAAAGGGAATGTGTTCAACGAAAGGGCAGATGCCGGACGTTTCAACCTTGAGTGAGAGCCCATTTGTTTGAAGGTCATTTTCGCCGATTTCTAGGTAGCACAAGATATCTTTTGTATCCGTTGACGTGTCATTATTGATCTGGTCTAGGGTGACTCTGCAGTCGGTTCTATTATTCCCCTGGCCTTCAATATGTAAAATGGCGTTTGTTGTAGAGTTATTATTTGCATTTACTTTTAACTTAAAGTGCTCATGAATTTTAATATTAAGGCCATGAGTGGTGACGCCCGAATCGTTAGAAGCTGTCACTGTATAGGATGTTTTTTCTATGCCATTGGTTGGAGTTCCTTCAATGACTCCAGTTGAACCATTGATGGAAAGGCCAGCAGGAAGGTCTGGAGAGACGGTAAAATTTAAGTTCGTCTCATTCCCCTTATCAAGGCTTGGGGCCAGGCGGAAGGATTCCCCAACGTGGCCAACAAAAAGGGAGTCCGTTTTAACGCTTGAAATGTCTAAGGCGCTGCTTGAGACTTCATAAGTGAACTGATTTAAAATTTTGTGATTGGATGAGGGGTTACCCTTTTGAATATTAACAGAAATTGAAGAGTCATTGGTGTAGCTTACATAATTCACGATACCACTAGACTGATAGCTTGAATCACTGGATGCTCCAGTCGTGAAGTAGGCCCCCGGGAAAAAGAGGGACTGAGAGGAGCTTGGAATGCCAATCATAAGGTTATCTGAGGTGATGTCACTCACGGTGACGGGCGTTTTATTTGTGTCATTAAGGTTGTAGGAAGTTCCCTCTGAAAAGTTGCCCTTAATGATCCTCACATAGAGGTCTGCGGGGTCACTTGCTGGGTCGATATGGACAATCTTTGCTATATGGTCGGCAGTTGCCTCGTCGGTACCGTTTATAATGAGGCTTCCTTTGAGGGAGCTATCCAAGGCAAAGCTCATCTGAAATTCAGCATCGTAATAGTCGATGGAGCTTATAGAAGCGACTGGCTTACTAAAATTATAAGAAGTATCAATTTGTTCATTGGTCTTAAACTCACCTTCGAGGACTTTGACAAGCAGGATGGGGGTTGAGGGTGAGTTCGTAACTTTTTTCTTAACAATCCCCTTGGCACCTCCGGAGGAAACAATGTGGTCCAATTGATCAATAGTCGTAGAGGACTCTGAAAGGGTTAAGAAGACGTCTCTTGAATAGGAGAGGTTCGTGGGAGGGTCCATAATACTAAAGGCCAGACTCGTTTGGATTTCTTTGCCCAATATATTTTTGGCCGTGATGGTAAAATTAGCATCCTTTATTGTAGAGGATGTCGTCCCGGTTATTTGGCCTGTCGTTGAATTCAGTGTTAAACCTGAGGGAAGGTCAGGAGTTATTTTAAAATCAAAGAGGTGCGAACTATTATTGGGTGATATATCAATTGTTGTATCGACAGAGAAAAACCTCTGTCCCACTGCAATTTTTGTTTCAGGCCAAACGTAGGTACTTTGGTTGTCGACTTCGGTTCCTAAATCAAAAGTAGAGTCGTCTACGGCTTGGGTAACTTGAAGTTGAAGGGTATCGTAATTTTTAGAAAGAACGGTGGCCTTCGTGCCCGCAAGACTCGTTGAAAGGGTATCACCCACATTAAAATTTGAGCTATTTTCAAGAACAACTTTAAAAATGTCTCCCGTGCTCACTTTATAGTTGATCTTATTCACAGGTGTAACAGAACCATTAAAAAAGGCCATCCAAAGGGTGGTCGATTGAACCTCTCCATTTTGATTTCTGACCGTGAAGTTAAACTGAGTTGGGTGGAAGTCCACTGTATTGCTGTCAGCGCTTGTCTCACCCGTACTCGGGTTAAAGTTAACCAGGTAATTTGAGGAGGTGAGAGGTGGGCTTACAGAGTATTCGACGGCCTCATCGAGAGCTTGGTCTATTCCTGGACTTAAAGACGGGGTTAAATCAAGGATGGAACTTGAGGTGTCGAAAAAATAAATAACTTTTTCAATTTTGTTTTTCTTACCAAAATAGCTGTTTCCTATATCGATAAAATCTCCGGCCTTAAAAAGAGCATCATTAGATTGTATGGTGGCAATCACCGTATTGTAAGTTTCATTGATTGAACCAGAAACGACGTCCGCTTTATAACCTTCCTGATTAATGATAGTTTTGTAGTCTGAGTCGTTTATAGGGTGATAGGAACTAAAGAGGCCATCATCGTTATAAAGGTAATAGTTGCTTTCCATTTTTACGATGGAGCTTAATTCTAAAAGAACCTTTTTTCCCACTTTTTGTTTGTAGCTGAGCTGATCTATTTTAGTGGTGACAGAAAGGTCAAAACTCGTGGTCACTTGTGCCCCTGAAGCGTGGGTTCCTGACACTGTAAAGGTTGTATTAGGTAAATAACTTGTGGCCTTTCCACTGACTTCTCCTGTTTTTGAATTAAAGGTTAGCCCATCGGGAAGTCCTGGTGAGATAGAAAAAGTCATTTCACTATTTGTCGAGAAAGGAGTGGTCGATGACGTGGAGTAAAGCTTGAAAGAGCTATAATATTCATCCACCGTATCCTGGCCTGAGTCACCACTTTGTGAAGGAATAAACCTTTGGAGTTTAAAAGGTGAAACTGTATCATAAACAATATTAGGGGGCGCAGATGTTTCATAGGGTTGGGTTGTGGCGTAGGGAGAGGATGGTGGATCCTCATTAAAATTAGTTAAGCTATCCGGTAAACAACCGTACATTGCCCACAAAATAAAAATTGTTATTATTTTCTCGTATCTTTTCATGCCCCTATTATCCACGTTTTATGGAATTGTTTTATAAAGAGATTTCACAAATGAACTGAAATCAAAGACTTTCGCTCAATTAAAACCATAAAAGAGAATTAGGAAAAAGAGTTAAGTTGCCAATTTTCTTTGTATTGGCCTTTTTATAACCATAGAGGAAGATTAGTTAAAGAGAAGGCAAAAAAAGGACTTTTACCCCCAATTAATTTCTTTATACTTCCCAATTTATTTGTAATTTTGTTTGGCCTACATGGAGCTAACAAAATATTTTGAGATAAAAATGAAAACTGGTTAAAATATAGGGGATACAAAATAAAAGAAGAACCTTTTGGGGGAAGCCATGAATAAGTTAAGAGTTTTAGCAGGCCTTTTGTTCGTGACTTTTATAGGCCTTTTTATTTTTAATAAAGTGAAAGACCAAGGGCCAGAAAAAGAATTGGCCCCTGCTCAAAAAAGAGAAGAATCCGTAAAAGCCGTTAAGGTCGTCAAACTCAAAGAGACGAAAGCGGTGCCCATGGTTTCAAACATAACTCCCGAGACCCACTATGAAGAAAGCATTCCTGAGCCGACTAAGGTCTTAAAAAAAGGCGAGTTTCCAATGCATAAAGGGAGGCTTGTCGCTATGTTTAGAGAGGGAAAATTGATCGTCCCCGATAAAGGCTCCACAAAGAAACTTACCTTTTCAAAAGAGCCCGTTCATCCGGATATAGAAAAAAGGGCCATGCAGTTTTTTAATGCCATGGGGTTTGAAAAAACGGTTCTTGAAAGAGGGAAACCTTATTTCCTTATTAATGGTGGAAGCGCCCTAAAAGTCGATGAGTTTAAAGTTTCTTATAACTGGAATGGTGAAGCTAAAAAGGGAACTTACCTCATAAGATCGGCCACTGGTCGTTATTACAGAAAGCTTGCCGACACTCAATAAATCTTTTTTTGAAAAGACCAATTTTTGTCAGGTCCGTGTCTTAAAATTGGCATTGCCTTGATAGAATCCTGATTTGGCCTTAGACCATCCAAAGCTAAAGTGGTCAATAACTTTTATCGTTTTAGACACTGTCTAATCATGGTTTAAAATCAACTATCTAGAACCCTCTTTTTTAACAAAATTTTAAAACTTTAAACAATTTTTTTTTCTCTCAATTTAAGAAAAGAAAAAGCCTGGAGCCCCTTATAATAGAACTTGATAGATTTTTAACATGTAAAAAAAATGTATTGGGATTGTTAACTTTATAAAAGCTTTCTTATTGGGGATAAAAAAATGAAAGGACTTTATTGGCGCAGTTTTTTAAAAAAGTTTTTTTACCTAACAGGACTTCTTCTTCTCATCACCTCCTCGAGTACCCTGTACTCTGGTGGGGATCCCGAACCGAGTGACAGTGACTATGGTGGTGGGACAGAGAGTGGTGTTCAATCGGCGACCCAAGGAAAGTTTGGTGAGGGCGCTTATGTCCATCGCGTTGGTGGAGATGGCAGTTCGCATTCTGGTGATAACCGAGGAGGCGGACAAAAGACTCCCAAGCACACCGAAACTGGTCTTATGGGGGGACGGATCCAAGGGGCCTTCAACGTTGACGGTAAGTCAGGGGCCGCCCAATACACAATGCCCATTACTGTCCCCAAAGGGCACATGGCCATGGAGCCAAAACTGCAGCTTGCCTACTCATCCAACGGTGATAACGGTCACTTTGGGGTGGGTTGGGAACTTGTTGGACTCCCGTCTCTTCATAGATGTGGAACAAACGCCAAGTTTGAAAGCGCCCAAACAAATAGTGAAAAGTACGATTGTACAAAGTCCAGGCAGGTTTGGGTTCCTGGCCGCTGGGTACAAAGTTATTGTAAAAGAAGAAACTGGTGGGGAACTTGTACGAGCTATCATTGGTATTACCAATCAGGCTACAATAGAACTGAAAACTACACTGCTGTTAGAGGATGCTCGAGAAATCAAACTGTCCCTCGTGGTCTTAGAAGTCCTGTCGGAAAAGATGGCCACGATAAATTATGTTTTGAAGGGCAGCGTTTAGTTTTAAAGAGTGGAAGTTACGGTCGGAAGGGTTCAATATACCGGGTCTCAAACAGTCGGAATACCGAAGCTTGGATAGAGCAACATATAAGCGGAGCTGGGTGTAACTTAAATATTGATGGGATGGCCAACTGTAGAGTCAAAGTCCGTAGACCTAACGGAAATATCCTTGAATTTAGGCAACAAGCTGACCGCCAAAAAATGCATCTTCATAGGGTGACCGATACTAGTGGAAACTATATGTATGTCATCTGGGCCAACTGGGGACAAAATGAAACGGTCCTTAGAGAAATTAGATACACGGGAACCGGTAACACCAGCGATAATACCACAAGAAGGGTTTTCTTCAATTACCGCTGGAGGCACGACGATTATGATAAGTACTGGGCCGGACGTCAGTTTAATATGCACCACATTCTCTTTAGGATTGACGTTGATACCAATGAAGGGTCTGGTTGGGAGCGCCTGACTGAGTACAGGCTTAACTATAGAAGAGGTTATTCAACCAAAAGAAATTTACTAAGCTGGATTCAGATGTGTGGGAAGTCCCACAAAGATGAAGGGGGGTCAGGAAACATGGTCTGCCTTCCTGAAACGTCCTTTCAATATTCCGATGGAAATAAGGATGGCCCTCTCGCTACGGGCGCTGGAGATGGAAGGTGGTTAACGTGGCCCTCGAATACCAATGGAAACCCTCAACAGAACGAGAAAAATATCAAAATGGTCGCTGACAGTAATGGCGATGGTTTGCAGGATTTAGTTTGGATCCTCTCTGGATGGGACAAAAACTATGACACCTGGCAGGTCGGAAACAGTAAGAGGTTAACCGATCGGGTCTGTACGGCCGTTTCAACTGGAAAAGGCTTTAAATCCCCCACTTGCAAGGGAATCATGTCCTACTCTGAAAGGTCAGACACTGAGTCTTATTCCTTTTCAGATTTAAATGGAGATGGGGCCTCTGACGTTGTGGCGTTTAGTAAAACCCATAAATGGTTAAGTCACCACGGTGTTATTTCACTTCCGGGAAAGCCGATCGATAAAAGTAACTTAAAGACTAGAAATGGCCAGGGTTATAATAATTGGTATGTGGCGGCTTCGAAGTTTGGGGCCTACCATAAGCCTGATAGTGTCAATACCGGTACAAGTAACGATAAAAGAGACAAATGCGCCAGAGACGGTGGGTACGCCTATTGTAATGACTACACAAAAAGAGAGTTTAGAGATGTGAATGGCGATGGTCTCCCAGACCTTATCACCTTTGGGATGAAAAATATTAAAGTTGGTTTAGGGAAGCAAAATGACCCAGGAAAATTTGAAAAGCCAATTTCCTGGCTTGGAAAGGCCCACAGTTCGGGGGAAACTTCCCCGACTTATAAAACTGGGGGTTGGCAAGAACTCGATTACCCAAGAATGCTTTGTGATATTAACGGAGATGGACTCCCCGACATCGTAGGTTTTGGGAATGCCGGGACCCATGTTTGGTTTAACTCGGGAAAAAGTTTTGCAAGCAGTGACAGCGGTATGAGTAATGGACTTCTTCTTCGTGAGTTTGGTTTTACCCATGGATGGAGGGCCGAAGGCGAACATAAAAGAACTTGTGCTGACGTTAACGGGGATGGGATGGCCGACATCATCGGTTTTGGAGGAAGCCGAACGATTATCTATGTTTCCACAGGGACGGGTTTTAAGCACTTTAAAGACATCTCTGGTTTTGCTAATAACAATTGGGATTTTGGAGAAGAGATCAGAGGGGTACAGGATTTAAATGGTGATGGACTTGCTGATATTTATGGATTTGAGTCCAGTGGTAAAATCATCGTTTCGTTTGCTACGGGGAGAGGCTTTGGTAAAGAAACAGCTGTCAGTACCAGTGGTTTTACAGTTAAACCAGGTGAAGGCTGGAAAGCGGGGAAACACCCTCGCTTCTTTATGGATGTGAACGGTGACGGTTGCCCGGATCTTGTTGGTTACGCTAACGCCGGGGCAGAAGTTAGGCTTAATAAATCTTGTGATGCTAAAAGAGGAATTAGGCCAGATGTTCTTGTCAAGGTTTATGACGGGCATGCAATCAACGCTGGTCAGAATTGGAATAAAGAAAGAAAAGAAGGGATAGAGATTACCTACGGGACCATCAATCACCCTGACCATGGTCTTATTGCAAACGATCGGTATAAGGAAAATTCTCACAAAAGATACCCTCTTATAAGACAAAAAAGTGCTTCACCGATTGTTAAGACAACGGTCATTAGGGACCGATCTATTTCAGGTCATGAAAACAGAAGCCACGATCGATTAGTTCAATACTATTATGAAGACTATATAGCCGCAGCTGATAGAAATGGTGGAGCTGGTTTTTCAACTCACAAAAGCCGCCTTAGAGTTAATAGGACAAAAGGAGGAGGTTTTGACTGGTCAAGTGTCTGGCTGACCTTTCATCAAAGTGGTCACGGAACCAATATGTTCCTGATGCCTTATGAAAAAATCACCCTGAATAAAAATGGCGCCTACACAGGCTATCAAAAATTCGAATACGCCAATGTTGGAAATAGGATAGCGGGCATCGATGACATGAAGCTTACGAAAACAACCATCATGCGGGATAACCCGAACGGCTATGGCTTTGAAACCATGGCGGTTAAGTACAACGAGTACGACGGTAATGGGCTTTTAATAAAAGAGAGGCACGACTTTTACAATGCTTCTCAACATAACCATGGGGATATAACAAAGTGCTATTGGTATCTAAAAGATAAATACAGGGGTTTTGAAAAGCCCGTTAAAGAAATTGTGAGACCGGGTAAAAATGCCCAATGTGGTGGTGGTGTTGGTGTTAACGATATCTATACCAAAATGGACTATGACTCTAAAGGGCGGATTTATAGAAAGTACTCTGGCTCTGGTGAGGCCGCCCCCGGACAAGGCACAGTCAGGCAATATACCGACTTTTTCTACGACAGTTATGGGCGCCTTACAAAAAGTATCGACCCGTCAGGGCTTGAAAGGCATTACGGTGATTTTGACCGCCACCACAGGCAAAGAAAAACCTGGGTTCAAGCAACCAACAAAACAATAGGGGCCGGCAAGGCAAGCGACATGCCGATCGTCACCCAAAAGACCACCTACACCCGAAGAGGGGAAGTGGCGACCATTAAAAAAGGTGTTGTAGGCATTCCTGAAAATCAATGGATTCATTCGGCGACTGAATA
>DKQD01000062.1:71068-74081 GCA_002474345.1 Bacteriovoracaceae bacterium UBA7317 | reverse complement strand
TTAGTTACCTTCTTCTTAGCCGCTTTCTTAGTGGCCTTCTTAGCAGTTTTTTTCGCTACTTTCTTAGCTTTTTTCTTTGTTTTTTTCTTGGTTGCCATGCTTTTACCTCCATATAAGTATTTATGTTATTCAAGATTCCTTTCAATCAATTGTTTTTCGCCATTCCACCACTTCACCATTTTTTCCAAGCCGCCGGCTTGTTTTCTTATAACCATGGCTTTCATTTAAAGAATACATTCTAAAATCATCAATTCTACAAAAATGGAATATAACTCTTAGCTTAAGTTCTCTTGCCCTCAACTCAAAAAAGTCTTTTATTTGATGAGAGTAACCGCTTCCCTGGTGGTTTATTTTCACAGCGGTATTTTTAGTAAACAGGTTTTCACCATCGACCCTCAAAAAAACAGCGGCGATTATTTCTTTTTCAAATTGCACACCATATAGGTCCCAACCCCCATCAATTTCTCGCTTAATTCCGCTTAAATCCCAAGTAAATCCAGGGGAATCAACAAAAGCATTGATATTATAATCAAGAATATTTTGGATTTCCTGGTTTGAACTTGCCTTAGAAAAGGAAAGAGACATATAATTATCCTTTTAAAAGCGGGCTTTCCTTTAAAAATTAATTCTACATCAAATAAGTAAATTATCACAAGTTATTAAAGAAAACAGTTAGGTGTTTTTTAAACCTATCCATTAAAAAACACCCTCATTGTTTATGAGCTACTATTTTAATGAGCTTATATAGGCTGAAAGGTCTTTAAAGTCTTGGTCAGATAGATTCTTCACATAAGGCATCATCGCGTCATTTTTTCTGACCATCGATTTGATATCCTTTAACTGCTGATAAATATACCAGTCGAACTGTCCACCAATTCTCGGGGCCTTCTGACTTCTTTTCCCCTCTCCATTTTTTCCATGGCAAACAATACATTTTTTGTAGAGAGATGCTCCTTTTTCAACATCCTGAGCCATCAAGGGGCTTATAAAAAGAAATACAACTAAGGCGAAATTAACTTCCAAAATGCGTCTCATCCTCTCTCCTACTCAAATTATGACTTTATCCATTAAATCGGCAAGTGTCTTGTTTATCTTATTTGTCTTTTTTTAATACGTTTAACAAAACTTTTCCAGAAAAACATTTACTCTAAAAAAACGTTTAGCTTTTTTAACCCCATAGCTTCCTTTAAAACATTTTGAAGGAAACTAGCAAAGCTCTTCAAAACTAAAGGATCTGGGGTAAAAGTCCCCCTTAGCGCACCGATTAATTTTTCTTCCTCAAAATAGATCAAATCAAAATTAATGCCCCATTCGCAAAGATATGGTGAAACTCTATGATAAATAAATTTTTCTAATACCCCAAGTTTTTTAGCAAGAGTCAAGCTCTCAAAATTAGTTCTATAAATCATGGGGGCTTTATGACTCGTTTCTAATTTGTAAATTGTAACGAGTATCTGTTCAATTAAACCTTCCTTTAAAACTTCAAAGGAGGGTTTCTCAATTAAATCTTCCGCAATAGATGGTTGATGATTTAGATCTCTTAAATAGTTCTCAACCTCTCTAAATTGGATTCTATGAATTTCATCGAAAGAATTCCCCAAAGTAAGTTCTAAAAAGACATCATAAAAGACAGAGTCAATAGAGGTCAAATCTCCATGGAAAAAAGCTTTCTTTAAACTCCTCTGGGTTTGGTCAATCTGACAACAAAAAGATAGCACCTTTCCACTCTCAAGAAGAACTTCGGCAAAAAAACTGTTTGGAGAGTCTTCCATTTTGTGGAGTAAAAGCTTGTAGTCGTCGTATGCAAGAAAGGATTGAAGAGAGTTAAAACGCTCCTCAAACCTTTTTGAAACACCTAGACTCTTTTCAAAAGATGAACTATGCACTATCCTTCCTATTGTGAAGCGCACCGAATAGACACACCGCACACTATTTCTTTCTCAGAGATACCTATACAACAACTATGAAAAAAAAAGAAAATATATTTGCAGAAAACCTAAAGCTTTCAAAAGAAATCTTCATTATTGGCCCTCTTTTTAAAAAAAGCTTGAAAATCACTCATAGGGAAAGCTCATTCCTCTTTATAGATGGTGGATCTCACTTTTTTGAGGATATTCAGCAGGCTTTTTTCAACTCATTCGATGATGAGGCGGCAACTCCTTTCAACTCACTTCGAGTTGGTGATGGTGACTCCTACCAAGGGATATTGGATACCAAGCTATCAATAAATAAAAGTTTTTCAGACCTCGCCTATGGTCTTAAATTTATAAAAACTTCTCTAGAAAAAGTAAATCTTCTTGGTTTTCTTGGGGGAAGAAAAGACCATGAATTATTCAATTTAGGTGAAGTTCATAAGGTACTTCTTTCAAACAAAGTTAATAGAAAAGTTAAATTTCTATTCGATCAAAGTTTTATAGGTTTCCCTCCTGGTCATCACAATGTAAAATTGACCGGTACCTTTAGTCTTTTTGTCATAGAAGAAGCTGAGATCACCATAATTGGACAAATAAAATACCCCCTTATAAGACCCACAAAGGTTCTCCCTCTTTCATCGCAAGGTTTAAGCAATATAAGTAACGGAGAGTTTTTTATTCAGTCAAATAAACCAGTTTTTCTATACATACCACCAAAGGCAAACCTCAATGACGAATAGAGATCAAGCAAGTCATGAAGAGCTGAATATGAACAGAAAGCGCTACTTCATTATTGATCAAATCAGAGGGGCTGCAATTGTTTTAATGATATTTTTTCACTTATTTTTCGACTTAACCATATTTGGTGCTTTAACAATCAACTTCTCAAAAAACCCTTTTTGGTATTTTCTTCCTAGACTGATCGTATTCCTTTTTCTTATCGCAGTGGGCCTTTCTCTATCCCTAGTTCATGAGGAGAAAGTCTATTGGAAAAAATTTTTACCAAGGTTTTATAAGATATCTGTACTGGCAATATGCATTAGCATTATGACATGGTTTCTTTTTCCCACAACCTGGGTTTACTTTGGGACACTACACTG
>DKQD01000062.1:61246-70676 GCA_002474345.1 Bacteriovoracaceae bacterium UBA7317 | reverse complement strand
CTATTTATTTCTCTATCTTTAATAATTCCCAGCGCATTATTTGATAAAAATCTTCCCTGGTTCACACTTCCTCACGCTTCAATGGATTATATATCTCCTTTTCCTTGGTTTGGCGTGGTTTGCCTCGGTTTATTTCTCAAAGCAAAAGGATTCCACACAATTCATTTAGGCCATGGAAAAGTACTTTCTGCTCTAAGTCTTTTAGGTCGCCATTCTCTTAAAATATACATACTGCATCAACCTCTACTATATGGAACTCTTTATCTATTTTTTCGAGTAATAAAAGTCTAACAAATCCATTGCAAATTTTGATACATCTATATTGATGACTATCCCTTCATATGCTAGCTTACGGGTAGTGTGTAGATAAGGTGTCATAGGGTGTGCGATCGAGCAAAACAATGGCTTCGTAACTTGTAATAAGGATAATTTTCCATTGGACTTAACTAAAGCTTGGCTAAAAATAGAACGGTTTTTTGGTACTCTCAAATTCGCAGTGATCATACTTTCTGTATTCTCAATTTTAATGATTATTGGGACCTTGCTTGAAAGTACTTATGGAACTGACTACGCAAACAGGATGATTTACAAAACATGGCTCTTCATGGGTGTTCAATTCCTCATGTTCCTAAGTATAACCATGGCACTTTTTTTAAGATTACCACCTAAAAAAACTTTTTATGGTTTTTATACTATTCATATCGGTCTCATTCTTATGGCCTGTGGCTCTTTTATCACCTGGCACTCTGGCATCGATGGGCATGTTACATTAGACCCTAACACACCAACACAAAAAGTTGAACTAGGCGAAGATCAGGTACAGGTAAGACTTCCTCAAAAAGGAAAAATGGCAGTTCTAAACCTTCCTTACACTCCCTTAGAAACAGACCTGAAAGAAGAATATAATGAAATTAAATTTAAAACCTTTTATCCTTATAGCGAAAATAAATTAGAATGGATTGAAGAAAAGAGTCAGTATCCACTTGGTGTTTCCTTTCCGAGTACACAATACCTACTGTTTAACGACAACATAAGCCAAGACTTTGTCCTCTCTCTTCATCCAGAAGCTCCCAACTTTCGCTCATCAATGACCATGGGCCTTTTAAACCTTCACTACCTACCTGAAAAGCTAGCAGAGTGCTTTGGAAGAAAGAATCCAAGCAAGCTTATTTTTTGGGACAGCATAAAAAGGGAGTGCTATACCCCGGAAGAGAAAAATATATCGATTAACAAAACGACAGAGGGAAAATCTTTCGTTATTTTAAAAGATGGAGAAACTCTTTATTCCTTCTTTCCAGAACTTTCTCCCTGGCCATATAACGACCAAAAAGAGCCTATAACTCAGTCCCCAATTAGAGTTTTTAATAAACTTCTCTTTGAGAAAAAACCACACCTCTTTCTTTTTGGAAGAAAAGCTGCATTTAGTGTCGAAGGTGAGTGGGAAGTTCTCACGATAAAAAATGAAGACACAGTTGACTTACCTTGGATGGGCTTTGAACTTCAAGTTCTTAACCATACAACATCTAAAGTTCCCGCAGAAGTTCCTTATTATGTTAGCCCCATTCAAAAGGAGAGTAAGCTCATTCGTGGCGATCAAAAAGCCATCCTTACAGAAATACGAGGGCAGAATTACTGGGTGACAGATAAAAAACCTCTCAACTTACTTGTAGACGGAGAAAACATAAAAATCCACCTCGTAAAGAAAACTCTTTCGCTCCCTTTTGAGTTAACCCTCAATAGGTTTAAGATGAAAACGAACCCAGGAACAAATGAGCCTGCTAGTTACGAAAGTTTTGTCCAACTCTTCACTGAGAACGGGACACAAAACCATCATATTTTTATGAACAACCCCCTAAAGTTCCAAGGCTTTACATTTTATCAGTCCTCCTACTATAAACTTGGCGATGGTCAAATATATGGATCAGTTTTGAGTGCAAATATCGACCCGGGTAGACCTTTTAAATATCTTGGGTCAGTCCTTCTTGTTTTTGGCGGTTTCTGGCATTATATGATCAGACGCAAGAAAAAGTCGCCAAACTCCAAATTTAAAACTTCTGAGGCGTTATCATGAATTTAAAAACTCTTATCTCCCTTACGATTACACTCTTTTGCTTATTGTCTCAACACTGCCTTGCGAGCTCTCAAAATATTCAAGCAGGTCTTTGCCCTAAAGGGCTTGACACCTTACCCATTCTTCAAAATGGACGACTCAAACCCCTTTATGTTCACGCCAAAGAAACATTTTCTCTTCTAGGAATTAAAATAAAAGGGCCTTTAACTCCCACGCAAACTTATTGCCTTCTTTCCTTAGAAGGACTAAAAGTTCCGAATGATCTTAATCTTCAAACCCCCATACAACATATTAAACTCAGAGAATTTCTTGAGCTTAAGGATGATCAGAAAACGATCTCCTTTAAAAGTCTTCTCAAAAAAGCTGAAAAATTAAGAATTAAACTAGTGAAGATGAAAGAAGACACCTCTGAAAAAAAAGCGTTTCAAAAAGTCTTTAATAAAGTCCATCTTTATAACAGTATAAGAACTGCAAATGATTGGACTCTCTTTGATAAAGACAAAAAAGATGGTGTTACTTGGCCAGTCTTAGGAAGCTACCTGACAGAAAAAAGAGTCAAAGCAACGTTTGAAAATTATCCATCTGAGAATCCAATTGTAAAAACAATTCTCCTAACAAAAACAGATTATATTCAAAAGCTTGGCGATCAATATCTTGTAGAATACCATTTTGTGAAAGCAGACCTGCCTTTTTGGTGTCTTATTCTTTCTCTGGTTACCCTTGCCTCTATGACTCTTTTCAGAAAAAAAGTTGGCGTTGTTCTAATTTTTTCTAGCGCTACCTTTCTCTTACAACTTGCGATGATGATACTTAGAATCTATATTTCTGGTAGAGCTCCAATTACTAATATGTACGAAACCGTCTTTTTTTCCGGGTTTGGATGCCTTGCTTTAGGTCTTTTTATTGGTCATTTAAAAAAAGAAAAGGTCTTTGTTTTTATTGGAGTAGGTTATAATATTCTCACTCTTCTTATGATTAACTTTGCTGATGGAATGCTTAACGAACAAATTAGTCCTTTAGTTCCTGTCCTTAGAGACAACTTTTGGCTGAGTACCCATGTCACAACAATCATTGTGAGTTATGGTGCTCTTGCAATGAGTTGGGTTCTAGGTAATAGTATTCTAGTTAAAAAGTGTTTTTTTGGTATCACTAAAGAAGAGGAAAAATACCTTTCAGAAAAAGTTTATACTTGCCTCAAATGGGGTACTATCCTTCTCGCCGCTGGAGTTATACTTGGAGGGGTCTGGGCCGACTACTCTTGGGGTCGTTTTTGGGGATGGGACCCAAAAGAAACATGGAGTCTCATTGTTTTATGCATTTATATGGCCATTCTTCACGGAAGGAGCACCTCCTGGATTCCTACGAAGCGGTTTATACCTCTTGTTTCAGGTGCGTTTATGAGTGTCATCATGGCATGGTTTGGGGTGAATTATATATTAGCTTCAGGTCTTCACAGTTATGGATTCAGTGAAGGTGGGGCCATTTTTATAGGTTCGTTCTTTGCATTTCAAACTATTTTCCTCATTTTTGCCACTTTAAAGACAAAAAACTATGACTATGCTTAAGGATTGTAAAAGTCCTTAAGTGTTGAATTCAAGAAATGCCTCGTTTTTTGCTTAAACTTTATTAATAACTCTTTTGAACTTTCATGTTTTTTTAATTTTTTATATTCATTACTTTCTAAAGCAAAATCCCTAAGCTCAAAAACCCCTTTTACTTCTTCAAACTCCCTCCTTAATTGCTTCATTTCTTCTCCATAAATTCCTTCGAATAAATTCTTTTCATGAATCAACTCCAACTGAATAAATATATTTTCAAAATCTTCAATTGATCCCGGAAGCATAGACATATCAGCTAAGATTCTTGTTAATACTCTTCTCATTTTTTGAAGAGTCTCGTTATCCCAAGAATCAAGTGAATTTTCTGAAAAAACTTGATTTAAAAGAACAATATTAGATTGATTTGAACATGGTGAAACTTCTACCCCTTTTTTATACTCTTTTTTATAAAATTCATTTCGAAAATCAAAGCCTTCTAACTCTTCGAGAACTAAGATTGCACGGGAATTATCTACTTCAATTAAGCTTTCACCATTTAGAAAAGATTCAAAAATTGCATTAAACTCTTCCTCACAGTCATTAATTTCCTTTCTGAAATTTAAAATATTTTTTTTATACATTTTTGGAGCTTTTTCTAAAGCCCCCCCCTCTTTATTAAGCCTCTGATCATCTTGTGGTTTAATATCATCAAAACTATTAATTGAAGGTTGAAAAATAAAACTCTTAGTAACCCTTTCTTCTGGAAAAATGAATCCCTTAATAAATACATTGAACCTTAAGTTATCCCTAAAAACGAAAAGACATAAAATTAATATGAACCCTAGGATTAAATTTAATTTAAATGACTTTTTATTTTTTTTCATTTCAAATAAGACATGGGTCTAAGTATTTATTTTTTGAAATAGATAAATTCACAAGATCTATTTATCAGTAACTAAGGAGAGGTTTGAAAGTTTATATTTTTGAAGAATATTTAAAACTTTAACAAGCTTTTCATAAGCAACTTTTTTATCAACACGAAGATCTATTGGCACATTTTTATTCATTTGTTTTTTGCAAAAAAGATCAAAATTTGTAAAAGAGCTTTTTTTACCGTTAAGAGCAAATACTTCTCTTGTCAACTCAATCAAAATTCCTTTCAAAGGTTTTTGATCTTTTGATTTAGCATCCTGGGCCTTAGGAAGTTGAAGTAATAAAGCTGATTCTTCTTTTTTAAAAACAGTTGTTACCATAAAGAAAATTAAAAGAAGAAAAATAACATCTATAAGTGGAGTCAACTCTGGAACTAAATCTTCTCTTTTTCTCATTCTTTTCATGGAATCATACCTCAGATTTTTGCTCACTCAAATATTGAGAAAGAACCTGATCTTCAAGCTTTACCTCATAGGAGGTTAGCCAACTTGTAAGATAATTATAAGAAATGAAGTGAGGAATAGCCACCAGTAGCCCGCCGACTGTAGTAATAAGTGCCATTGAAATACCATCAGCAAAAAGGCTCGGTTGATTAAGGCCATGGGATGCAATAGATCTAAAAGCAGATAAAACGCCAAGAGCTGTTCCTAAAAGTCCCAAAAGAGGGGAAATCGTCGCGATAATTTTAATGGTATTCAGCCCTCGTCCTAAGTAATGCCCAACAGAGTATACTCTATCTTTGGCCATTTCTAGAATGAGTGAGTCTGCGTGAACTCCAGGACATTGATCTTTTCTTAAGGACTTCAAAATTTCCTGAGCGTGAAAAATAATAAGTTTCTTCTCACCATAAAAGGCAAAAACCTTCCAAATAATTAAGGTAAAACCAAGAATGTTCATCCCCAGAAGAACATACATTATCTCTCCACCACTTTTAATATAGTCAACTATGGCCATTACCTCTCTCCCATTCAGAAAATGAACTATATTCTAAAACATATTTTCGGCTTACTTAAGGTCCGGAAAAAATTACAATAAGGAATCATAGTCGGTAAAAGGCCTTATGATTTTTAGGCAAAGCGAAAAACACCCTTATTTATAGCCTTCTTTCCTGATAAAGCCTTACCTTAATCATAGAGACATATTAGATTTATTGTCCACCTTTTTGAAAAAGGTTTGAAAAACTTACTGAATAATATTCCGCCAACTACTTTGGACATTCTTGAAGATTCACACCTTCAATTTGAGCGTAAACGGAGCTCCACAACTTTTGCCTTTTCTCTAGCGAGGATAAACCAGCGTTGAGAGCTTGCTCCCATTTAACTTCATCATCACCACACAATATTTTAAGGCATTTTTCTGCCAAAAGACTATGCTCATCACCATCGATTTCAATATGTCTTTGAACGTAATAAACAAATGATGGACAAGTCGTCTTATCAACCTTCATCTTATCTAGTAAACCTTGGTACATTTTTGGAATTAAACTTTCTCTTCCAAAAAGAAAAGAAGCCGCTATTTCAGGAAGAGTACCATTTTTAGCTAAATCTAAAGTATAAGAGACGAACTCCCTTATACTTTCACTTAGAGGCTTGGTATCAAAGTTTTCTAAAAACAACTCAATCGAATCTGTACTTGCACCAACTTCATTCATACCCTTTAAATACAGGTCAAAGTGACAGAGGGCCCCACCTCCAGGAAGAGAGTCTGATTCTTCTCCTAATACTATTTCGTTAATGAATTGAACTAATTCACCTGGATATTTTGATGGCTTCCAAGGCACCGCTACACAAGTTATTTCTCTCTGTAACGCCTTTAAAAGACTCATAAAGTCCCAAACAGCAAAAACATGGTACTCCATAAAAATTTTTAAGGAATCATTGCTTTTCAAAGCAGAGTATAAAGGGTGTTCAGCAAGACTGTTTTGCTTAAGCCCAATTTTGTGACGAAATGTTTCGATATTCATCTTAGAACCCTCTTTATTATAGCCACTTTTATAAAAAAGGCAACGCACTGGAAAGGTTGTATGCGAAACAAAAAATGTTATTTATATTTATAAGTGTTTGAAATGATTGAGTAAGTAATTTAGACTAAACTTCGAAGTCGTCATAAGTTTGACCATAGATAAAGTCATTCTCTTGGGTGAAATACTTCCTAACAAAAAACTGTCCAGGCCTAATTACTGATATAAAGCCATTAACTTCCAAACTATGAATTGCGCCAAAAAACTCATCCGATTTAAGACCAACTGCATCCACCAAATCTTCTTCCTTTGCCACGACAGAAAGACCATAACTTTTGTATAAGTTTGGTTTGCACCAAACTAATCGGTATAGATACATTAGAACAAGTATCTCAACTCTATTAAGCCTGAACTCACCAATGATTTGATCAAAAAAGAGGTCTGGTATTTCAGATGTTGTAGGAAATCGTAGATTTTTTGGTACCCCTATACCTTCCTCTTCCCTGGATCTTTCACTATCAACCCCATGAATAAGACCTGTTTCGAATGTACCTGTCATCCCTTCTTCCCCAGCCAATATTATTTTCAGCCTAAGTTTAATAACTTAACGTAAAGGTTCTCATGATTCATACAAGGGTTAAAAAGGGAAAAAAATTCCCCCTAGCTCCAGTGAATCCAGAGCTGGAGGAAATATTAGATATTAATCTTCTTTAGCAAGTTTTTCTGCTCTCTCTTTCTTAACCTTTTCAGATATAGAAGGAGGACACTCTGCATAACGGGAAAACTCCATTGTGTAACTAGCTTTTCCTGAAGTTAAAGATCTTAAATCTGTGGAATAGCCAAACATCTCTGACAAAGGAACTTCTGCGTTAATAATGACTTCTCCATTTGGATCAGTCTCCGACCCCATTATAATACCTCTTCTAGAGGAAAGGTCTCCAATAACACCACCTTGATACTCATCAGGTGTAGTTGCTTCAACCTTCATAAGAGGCTCTAGAAGAACTGGAGCTGCTTTCCCAATAGCTTGCCTCATAGCTTGTCTAGAAGCGATTCTAAAAGCCATGTCTGAGGAGTCAACATCATGGTACTTCCCATCTTCGAGGAAAACTTCAACGTTAATAAGAGGGAAAGCTGCTAATGGACCTTTTTCCATTACATCATTAAAGCCTTTTTCACAGGCTCCAATAAATTCTGATGGAATAGACCCACCTTTAATCTGATTATGAAATTTAAAAACTTGATCTTCGGTGTCTTTTTCTTCATCCAACAATGGCTTAATTCTTCCAATAACCTGACCAAACTGACCAGAGCCACCTGTTTGCTTTTTATGAAGGTAATCGTAGGAGGCTTCGGTGTTAATAGTCTCTCTGTAATTAACCTGGGGCGGACCAACTATAACTTCACAGTTGTATTCTCTATTTAATCTTTCGATATAAATTTCAAGGTGAAGCTCACCCATCCCAGCAATCCTTGTTTCACCAGACTCTTCATCTGTATAAACATGGAAAGTTGGATCTTCTTTCAAAAACCTTTGAAGGCCTTTACTCATTCTCGCTTGAGCGTCTTTGTCTTTAACAGAGATCGACAATTCAATAACAGGAATAGGAACGTGCATTCCTTCACAAGAAATATGAGTTAAATCTGAATTTCCAACAAATGTATCACCAGACGCACAATCCATACCAATAATGGCGACAATATCACCAGAGCCGGCAGAGTCGATATTTTCACGATCATTGGAGTTCATTCGAACTAAACGACCTACTCTAACCTTTTTCTTAGTTCTAGTATTAAATATTTGATCACCCTTTTTAAGAGTACCTTGATAGATCCTAGTATACGTTAGCTGGCCAAATTGCTCATCAGTAATTTTAAAAGCCATAGCAACTAGATCTTTGTCGCTATCAGGAATAAGATCTAAAGTTTTATTATTATTGCTATCAATTGCCTTTGGTTTGTCACATGTAAGTGGAGAAGGAAGGTATCTTGATACCGCATCTAAAAGAGGTTGAACACCTTTGTTCTTAAAAGCAGACCCCATGTAAACAGGAGTTAATTTAAGTGACCTAACACCAACTGTAATAGCGTTATGAATTTGATCGTCAGTTATTTTATCAAACTCACCTTCCATAGCTTTTTCCATTAAGTCATCATCAAAGTCTGCAAGGGCCTCAAGCATAGCTTCTCTTTCTTCTTGAGCTTTCTCAAGAAGTTCCGCTGGGCATTCCTCGATTCTTACTTTTTCACCATTAGAGCCATCGAAGTACCAAGCTTTAAGCGTAATTAGGTCAACAACGCCCTCAAAGTTTTCTTCAGCACCAATAGGAATTTGCATAAGAACAGCGTTATGCTTTAACTTTTCTTTAAGAGCCTTCACTCCATTCCAAGGGTTGGCACCCATTCTGTCCATTTTATTTAAAAAGCAGACTCTAGGAACATGATAACGCCTCATTTGTCTATCAACTGTAATTGACTGTGATTGAACACCAGCCACAGAACATAAAACAAGTACCGCTCCATCAAGAACCCTCAAGGATCTTTCAACTTCAACAGTAAAGTCAACGTGACCTGGAGTGTCAATAATATTTACACGAATATCTTTTCCGCCACCTTCGGCACCTTCAATTCCCTTATCCTGAGACCCTTTCCAATGAACTGTCGTAGCAGCAGAAGTAATTGTAATCCCTTTTTCTTTTTCAAGTTCCATATGGTCCATCTTAGCTCCGGCACCACCACCTCGAACGTCCTCAATTTTGTGAATCATGTCACAATAGTAAAGGATTCTTTCTGTGAGGGTTGTCTTGCCCGAATCAATGTGAGCAGAAATACCAATGTTCCTCGTTTTAGCCATTAATTTCATTAAAAAACTCCACAGTTTCTAGTATCAAAGTTCTAAGTCATCTCTTGTAAATTTTGCCTTTTTTA